>NZ_BAAGPR010000043.1:0-58099 GCF_054783955.1 Streptomyces mayteni
CCCCACCCCCGGCCCGGCGGCGCAGCCGCCGAAGGCCGGCCGGGCCCGGCCCGGCCCGCCGGGGCCCCCACCGCGCGAAGCGCGGAACAAGGGGCGGGTGGGCGGGGAAAAAACCGCGCGGAGCGCGGGGTACCAACCCCAGCCGGGCGCGTCAGGGCCCACCCGCGCGGAGCGCGCGGGAAAGGGCGGGTGGGTGGGGAGAAAACCTCGGGTCGGCGTCAGGTGCGGCGGCGGCGGATCGTGTTGCCGAGCCAGACGAGGGGGTCGTACTTGCGGTCGGCCGCCCGTTCCTTCATCGGGATGAGCGCGTTGTCGGTGATGTGGATCGACTCCGGGCACACCTCCGTGCAGCACTTGGTGATGTTGCAGAAGCCGAGACCGTGGTCCTCCTGGACGGCCCTCGCCCGGTCGAGGCCCTGGCGGTCGGCCTCGTCCAGGGGGTGCATGTCGAGTTCGGCCATCCGCATCAGGAAGCGGGGGCCGGCGAAGGCCGGTTTGTTCTCCTCGTGGTCCCGAACCACGTGGCACACGTCCTGGCACAGGAAGCACTCGATGCACTTCCGGAACTCCTGCGACCGAGACACGTCCTCCTGCCGCATCCGGTACTCGCCAGGACCGACGCCCTCGGGTGGCACGAAGGACGGGATCTCGCGCGCCTTCTGGTAGTTGAAGCCGACGTCCGTGACCAGGTCGCGGACCACGGGGAAGGTGCGGAGCGGGGTCACGGTGATGGTCTGGCCCGGCTCGAAGAGCGACATCCGGGTCATGCACATCAGCCGCGGCTTGCCGTCGATCTCCGCGCTGCACGAACCGCACTTGCCCGCCTTGCAGTTCCACCGCACCGCCAGGTCGGGGGCCTGGGTGGCCTGGAGGCGGTGGATGATGTCGAGCACGACCTCGCCGTCGTGGACCTCGACCGTGAAGTCCTGGAGGCCGCCGGAACCCGCGTCGCCGCGCCAGACCCGCAGCCTCGTCTCGTAGCCGGATCCACCGGCAGCAGCCTGCTCGCTCATCGGGCCGTCAGCTCCTCGTCCGTCAGGTACTTGGCCAGCTCTTCCTTGTCGAAGAGGTCGAGCAGGTCGGGCCGCATCGGCGGCAGTTCGCGTCGTTCGAGCGCGACCCGGCCGTCGTCGCCCAGCGCGCACAGCAGGTTGACCCGGCGCCACTCGCGGTCCATGCCCGGGTGGTCGTCCCTGGTGTGGCCGCCGCGCGACTCGGTGCGCTCCAGGGCGGCCAGCGCCACGCACTCGCTGACCAGCAGCATGTTGCGCAGGTCGAGCGCCAGGTGCCAGCCAGGGTTGTACTGCCGGTGGCCCTCGACGCCCGCCCCGTCCGCGCGCTGTCGCAGCTCGCCGAGGCGGGACAGCGCCTCGTCCATCTCGGCGGCCCGGCGGATGATGCCCACCAGGTCGTTCATCGTCTGCTGGAGCTCCTGGTGGATGGTGTACGGGTTCTCGCCGCCGTCCGCCGGCTCGAAGGGCCGCACCGCCTCGGCGGCGGCTGCCGCGACCGCCGACTCGTCGGCCACCGGCCGTTCCTCGGCCGGCAGCGTGGCCGCGTGGCGGGCGGCGTGCAGCCCGGCGCGTCGGCCGAACACCAGCAGGTCGGAGAGGGAGTTGCCGCCGAGCCGGTTGGAGCCGTGCATGCCGCCGGCGACCTCGCCGGCCGCGAAGAGCCCGGGGACGCCGGTGGCGGCCGCGGTGTCCGGGTCGACGTCGACGCCGCCCATCACGTAGTGGCAGGTCGGGCCGACCTCCATCGGCTCGCGGGTGATGTCCACGTCCGCCAGCTGCTTGAACTGGTGGTGCATGGACGGCAGTCGGCGGACGATCTCCTCGGCCGAGAGCCGGCTCGAGACGTCCAGGAACACCCCGCCGTGCGGCGAGCCGCGTCCCGCCTTGACCTCGGCGTTGATGGCCCGCGCCACCTCGTCGCGCGGCAGCAGCTCGGGCGGCCTGCGGTTGTGGTCCGGGTCGGCGTACCACCGGTCAGCCTCGGCCTCGTCCTGCGCGTACTGCGCCTTGAAGACCTCGGGGATGTAGTCGAACATGAACCGGCGGTTCTCGCTGTTCCGCAGCACCCCGCCGTCGCCGCGCACCGACTCGGTGACCAGGATCCCCTTCACCGACGGCGGCCAGACCATGCCGGTCGGATGGAACTGCACGAACTCCATGTTCACCAGCGGCGCCCCGGCCAGCAGGGCGAGCGCGTGCCCGTCGCCGGTGTACTCCCAGGAGTTGGAGGTCACCTTGAACGACTTGCCGATGCCGCCGGTGGCCAGCACCACGGCCGGCGCGTCGAAGGCGAAGAACCGGCCGGACTCCCGCTCGTAGCCGAACACGCCGGCCACCGCGCCGTCCCTGGTCAGCACGCGGGTGACGGTGCACTCCTGGAAGACCTTCAGCCGCGCCTCGTAGTCGCCGGTCTGCGCGAAGTCCCGCTGCTGGAGGGCGACCACGCGCTGCTGGAGGGTGCGGATCAGTTCGAGCCCGGTGCGGTCGCCGACGTGGGCCAGCCTCGGGTACTCGTGGCCGCCGAAGTTGCGCTGCGAGATCCGGCCGTCCGCGGTGCGGTCGAACAGCGCGCCCCAGGTCTCCAACTCCCAGACCCGGTCCGGGGCTTCGCGGGCGTGCAGCTCGGCCATCCGCCAGTGGTTGAGGAACTTGCCGCCGCGCATGGTGTCCCGGAAGTGGACCTGCCAGTTGTCGCCCTCGTTGACGTTGCCCATGCTGGCCGCGATGCCGCCCTCGGCCATCACCGTGTGGGCCTTGCCGAACAGCGACTTGCAGATCACGGCCGTGCGCAGGCCCTGTTCGCGGGCCTCGATGGCCGCCCGCAGGCCGGCGCCGCCGGCCCCGACGATCACCACGTCCCACGACTCCCGCTCCACAGTGCTCACTTGTGCTCCTCGCTCGGATCGCTCGGATCGCTCGGATCGTTCTGGCCGTTCACTTCGGTCGGGTGGTCGGGTGGTCGGGTGGTCGGGTGGTCGGGCCGGTCGGGGGGTGGTGGTCAGAAGAGCCGGGGGTCGGAGAACGCGTCGACGGCCAGCAGGTAGACGTAGAGGTCGGTGAGCGCCAGGCTGGTCAACGAGGCCCAGGCCAACGCCATGTGCCGGCCGTTGAGCCGGCTGACGAGGGTCCACAGGCGGTAGCGCACCGGATGCGCGGAGAACGTCTTGAGCCGGCCGCCGATGATGTGCCGGCAGGAGTGGCAGGAGGCCGTGTAGCCCCACACCAGCGTGATGTTGACCACGGCGAGCACCGTGCCGAGGCCCATGTGCCCCCACTCGTAGTGCTCGTCGCGGAAGGTCAGCACCGTGTCGTAGGTGAGGACGACGGCGATGGCGGCCGAGGCGTAGAAGAAGTAGCG
Organism: Streptomyces mayteni; assembly: GCF_054783955.1. Taxonomy (NCBI): domain Bacteria; kingdom Bacillati; phylum Actinomycetota; class Actinomycetes; order Kitasatosporales; family Streptomycetaceae; genus Streptomyces; species Streptomyces mayteni. The sequence continues at coordinate 3,373 of NZ_BAAGPR010000043.1, forward strand.
GTGCGCGTTGTTGACGATCAGCGGGAAGCGGGTCTCGCCGCTGTAGCTGCCGTGCCGCTCGGCGACGGCGCAGGCGGGCGGCGAGCCCCAGAAGCCGCGGTAGTACGCCTTGCGGTAGTAGTAGCAGGTGAGCCGGAAGCCGAGCGGCAGGGCGAGGAAGATGAGCGCCGGCGAGAGCCCCCACCAGTCCCCGAACAGCGCCCAGTTGGGGCCGCCGCGCATCTCCTCGCAGTTCGAGGCGAGGCACGGGGAGTAGAACGGCGAGACGTAGGGCGCCGCGTAGTAGTCGGCGTTGGCGAACGCCCGCCAGGTGGCGTAGACGACGAACGCCAGCAGCGCGGCGACAGTGACGGTGGGGCCGAGCCACCAGCGGTCGACCCGCAGGTGCCGCTCGGCGATCGCGGCCCGCCCGGCCCGGCCGGTCTGGCCGGCCCGCCCGGACGTGTCGGTCGTGGATTCGGTGCTGGCCACGGGATCCTCCCGGAGGGTGCGGGCTCGTCGTCAGGTCGCGGGTCAGGGCCTAGCCGGGTGCCGGGCCGTGCCGCCCGCCGAGGCCCTCGTCGTCGACGTCCACCCAGAGCCGGTGGTCGTACGGCGTGTCGGGCACCAGGACCACCTCGGCGGCGCCGGTCGGCTCGGCGGGGGACGCGGCCGCCGCCGCGGCGGCGAGCAGCGCCAGGCTCTCGCGCAGCCGCTCGGCGTCCCCGCGCAGCCGGCGCGTCTCGATCCCCGGCCCCAGGTCGCGCTCCAGGCGCAGCACCCGGCGGGTCAGATCGTCCACACAGCGCCGCGCGGCCGTTAACTCCTCGTGCAGCGACATCGCTTGCCACCTCCGTTGGTGGAGCCGCACCGGACGATGCGAGTGTGACGCGAGACACAGGCGGTTGGGAAGAGGGCCGTCACCAAGGCCCCACCCTCGGCCCCGGCCGGTGTGCGCCCGCTGCTCCCATCGGGTGGCCTGGGGCCGGCCGACGCCGTGTCGTCCCGCCCGGCCCGTGCCTCTCCCCTTTCAGTGGCCTCAGAGGCGCGCATACATGTGATCAGCGCACCGGTGAGCCGGAGGTAGGACATGTCAGGAGGGCCATCGAGACCGGGCAGCCGGCGCGGGAGCCGGGCGCGGGGGAGCCGGGCGCGCGGGACGGCCATGGCGGCGCTCGCCGCCGCCGGCGCGTTGCTGGCGCCCGCGCTGGTGACCGGGTGCAGCGGCGAGGGCGACGAGGACCAGGCGCTCGCGATGGGCGCGCAGTCGGTGCCGGACGTCGGCCGCGCCCAGCTGAAGAAGGGCGGCACCGTCCGCTGGGCCGTCGACGCCCTGCCCGCCACCCTCAACGCCTTCCAGCCGGACGCCGACCGGGTCACCGACCAGGTGGCAAGCGCCGTGCTGCCGATGCTGTTCACCATCGACGCCACCGGCCGGCCCCAGCTCAACACCGACTACCTGAGCGCCGCCGAGATCACCGAGCGCGAGCCCAGGCAGACCGTCGTCTACACCCTCAACCCCGAGGCCGCCTGGAGCGACGGCGAGAAGATCGGCGCCCAGGACTTCGTCGCCCAGTGGGAGGCGCTGCGCGGCGGGGACAAGAAGTTCCGGCCGGCGCGGAACGCCGGCTACGACCGGATCGAGAGCGTCGGGAAGGGCCCGAAGTCCGGCCAGGTCGAGGTCACCTTCGCCCAGCCCTACGCCGACTGGCGCTCGCTGTTCAGCCCCCTCTACCCGCGCTCGGTCACCGGTGACGCGGACGGCTTCAACGAGGGCAGCCGCACCGAACTCCCCGTCTCCGGCGGGCCCTTCACTCTCGGCGAGCGGGACGACAAGTCCGCCACCCTGACCCTGGAGCGCAACGACGAGTGGTGGGGCGACCGGGCGCTGCTCGACAGCCTGGTGCTCACCGCGATGCCGCGGGACGAGCGGCGGGCGGCGCTGGAGGGCGGCGAGCTCGAGGTCGCCGAGCTGGACCCGGACGACGCCGAGGGCCTGGTCCCGGCGGCCGCCGGCCCGCCGGCGGCGGACGACAAGCCGGCCGCCGACCCGGACGAGAGCCGGAGCGGCTTCGCCGTGCACCGCGCCTACGACGCGGCCTACACCCAGCTCGCCCTCAACGGCGCCGAGGGGCCGCTCGCCGACGAACGCGTCCGCTGGGCCATCGCCCGCGCCGTCGACCGCGCCGAACTCGCCGAGGACGTCCACGAACCGGCCGGCCTCCCGGTCAAGCCGCTCGGCAGCCACCTGCGGATGTCGGGCCAGGAGGGCTACCGCGACAACAGCGACGCGCTCGGCGCGCCGGGCGTCGACTCGGCCGCCGAACTCCTCGACGAGGCCGGCTGGCAGCAGGGCGAGGGCCCCGCCGGCGAGGACGGCAAGCCGGGCGCCGCCGTGGCCGCCCCGCTCGGCTCAGGATGGCCGGCGGCTCGGCAGCGCGCCGAGCTGCTGCGGCAGGCGGCGGACGCGCAGCGGGCCCAAGGGCTCGACGACCGGGCCGACGACACCGACAAGGACGCCAACGAGGCCGCGACCGAGGCCGAGGAACTGGCGGAACGGGCCGCCACGCCGGTGCGGACCAAGGACGGCAAGGAGCTGCGACTCCGGTTCGTCCTGCCGGACGGGCCAGGCGCCGGCCAGCTGCGGGACGTGGCGGGCCGGATCTCCGCGATGCTGGCGATGGTGGGGATCCGCACCGAGCTGGAGACGGTCGACGCGGGCGCCTTCTTCACCGACCACATCGAGCCAGGCGACTTCGACCTGTCGCTCTACTCCTGGCCGGCGACTTCCTACCCGGCGACGGACGCCCGCACGGTGTTCGCCAAGCCAAGGCCGGCGCCGGGCGGCGTGCTGACCGTCCAGCAGAACTACACGCGGGTCGGGACGGACTACATCGACCAGCTGCTCGACCAGGCGGTGGGGGAGCTGGACGAGTCGGAGCAGGAGGAACTGCTCAACAAGGCCGACGCCCACATCTGGGCCGCGGCCGGCTCCGTCCCCCTCTACCAGCGGCCGCAGCTGGTCGCGGCGCCGGTTGCCCTGTCGGGGGCGGGGGCGTACGGGTTGGCCACGCCGCGCTACCAGGACGTCGGCTACCACGCCGACTGACCCCGGACCGGTTGTTCTCCCTCCACTCTCCCCCAGCTAACGCTGGGAGGTGCCCCCCACAAGCCCTTCGTTCCGCGCTCCGCGCGAGGGTGGCGCTGCGCGCCGGCGGCCGCCGTGCCGGGCCCACCCACCCACCCACCCGCCATGGGGGAACCTCCCAGCCGCCAGGCTGGGGGAGTGGCCTCGCGCGGCGGCTGGCTGCCGGCCGGCCCGGCGGCGGAGCCGCCGCAGGCCAGGCCCGCACCTCCTGGCGGGGCGCAACCCGCCCCGGGCCTGGCCCGCGTGCCCCTGGCGAGCCGGGCGCCGACGCGCGGCGGTGAGAACCGGGTCGTGCTTCGCCAAACGAGACGCATGTGTGATCTGCGTCATCCGCGTTTCTCTTTGTGGCGCCATTGCTGTGGATGTTCGAGTCGCATATGGTTCTCGGGTCGGCCATGTCGGGGAGGGGATTGCCGCGTTCTTGTCGGAGGGGGCTTCGATGTTTTCTGGTGGTGTTTTGTCGCGTCTGATCCTTGTCGCGCTCTCGGTGGCTCTCGCCACTTCCTGTGTTTCGGATGGCTCTGGCGAACCGGGCGATTCAGATACTTCGTCGGAAGGGCCGGCGGGGTGGGAACTTCCATTACAGGCGTATATGCCGAACGAGGAGCAGATAGCACTCGTCGCCAATGCCAGGGAATTCCTGCTGTCTGAATGTATGGCGCGATACGGCTTCAGTTACGCGGCCGCACCCGAACTGCCGTTCTACGGGCCCGAGTCGATGACGGATCTGCGTTACGGAATTCATAACGCGGCCATGGCCGAACGGTACGGATACAAGCCACCCATCGATCTCCGGGCCGCGCGCGAGCAGGAGGCGCGTGCCCTCGCGGTGACTGCCCTCTCAGCCGAGGAGGAGGCCGTGATGACGGGGGAGCCCTCGGGGGGCGCGGCTCCCGCGCCCGAGGTACCGGCCGGCGGATGCGCGGGGGAGGCGGACCGGGCCGTCGCCACGCCTGGCGAGGAACCTGCCACGCTGGCGGCCGAGCTCAGCAACGACGCGTACCTCCGCGCCCAGCGGGAACCGGAAGTCGCGGCCGCCTTCACCGGCTGGTCCTCGTGCATGGCGGACCGAGGGTTCCGCTACGACCACCCCATGGCGCCCGTCGACGATCCCCGGTTCGCCGTGATCGACCCGTCCGCGGCGGAGCTCTCGACGGCCGAGGCCGATCTCGCGTGCCGTGCGGAGCACAGGGTCGTCGAGACCTGGTACGAGGCGGAGGTCCGGCTCCAGGAACGCGCCATTGAGAGCGACTTCGAGCAGCTCGACCTGGAAAGGGCCCGTCTCGCCGAGGCCGTCAGGGCCGCGGCGGACGTTCTCGGCACGCATTCCTGAACCGATGGCCGGCGAGAAGCCGGCCATGGGTCATCACCATCGGAGAAACGGAGACAGCATGCGAAGATTCGTCGTCCGTGGCGCGTTAGGGGCGGCCGCCACCGCATTCCTGCTCGTCGCGACATCGGCACCTGCCAACGCGGTCAACGTTCCGGAATCGCGCAACCTTCTCGATCCGCCGTCCTGTGAGTCACCCTCGGGAAGCAGCTTCCGGTTCAGCTTCCGTTACAACTCCAACCTCGCGGGCTCCTGGAAAAACCTCGGCTACGCCCACGCCAATTTCGCCGCCACCGACATCGGCGTCGGCGATCCCTTCGACTACCCCCTGGAATTCTGCTCAGGCACCGGGAACGGCGCGGGCCAGGGAATCAAGAACAACGCCGCCTCCGCGCGCAACCGGCACAGCTCGTACAGCGGTCGCGTGTACTACAACAGCTGGTGGCAGGGCGCGTACAACAACTTCCTTCCCGGCACGAGCGGGAACCTGACCTCCACCTACAACAACAACGCCTCCTTCCAGTGGTTGTGACGTGAGGTCCCCGTCGGCCACACCGGAGCGGCGGCGCCGCTGGGCGCTCGGCATCCTGATCACCGCGACGATCGCGTCGAGCGCCGGGGCCACCCTGGCGGCCCAGGTGATCAGGTCGCCGGCGCAGGCGATCGCCGAGTCCGCGCCACCACCACCGAGCCTGTTGACCGCCGAGGTCGAACTCCGGGTGCTCAGCGACTCGGTCGTGCTCCGCGGCGCGGTGACCGCCGGGCAGACCGTAGACGTCGCGCCCGTCGTTCAGGGTGACGGGATCCGGTTCCAGGTGGTGTCCAGGGCGCCGGTCGACGCGGGGGCCTCCCTCGCCCCCGGGCAGGTGATCGTCGAGGTGTCGGGGCGCCCCGTCTTCGTGTTACCGGGGGAGCTTCCGGCCTACCGCGACCTCGCCCCCGGGGCGCGGGGCGACGACGTGGCCCAACTTCAGGAGGCACTGCGGAGCCTGGGCCACGACGTCGGCGGCGACGAGCCGGGCGCCTTCGCCACCGGCACGGGCCGGGCTCTGACGGCCCTCTACGCGGACATCGGCTACGAACCGCCGTCCGCAACCACGGAGGGCGCGGGCCCCGTCGTGTCAGACGCGCCCCTGCTGCCGGCCGGGGAGGTCGTCTACCTGGCGGACTTCCCCGCCCGGGTCGACCGCGTCAGCACCCCGGTGGGTGCCGAGGTCACGGGCCCGGTGATGACGATCTCCGCAGGCGCCCTGCTGGTCCGCGGCGCGCTCCAGCCCCACCAGCGGGATCTCGTCAGAACCGGGCAGGAGGTCCGGCTCCTGTCCGAGCTCACCGGCGAGACGGTCGGGGGCCGCGTCACCACGGTCTCGGAGACCATGGCCGCCGACGGGGCGCCGGGATTCGCCCTGGTCGTCACGCCTGAGGAGCCGCTGGTCTCCGGCTGGGCCGGCCAGGACGTCCGTCTCACTGTGGAGGCCGCGACGACGGAGGACGAGGTGCTCGTGGTGCCGGTCTCCGCGATCTCGGCCCGGGCGAACGGCGAGATCTTCGTGCAGGTCCTGGAGCCGGATGGCGGTCGCCGCGACGTGCGCGTCACCACCGGAGTGACCGGCGACGGCTCGGTGGAGGTGACTCCGGTCGCCGGCGGCGAGAACGGGCTGAGGGTGGGGGACGAGGTCGTGGTTGGCACGGCGGTCGGCGGTGGTGTCGCCCCGTGACCGCTCCCGTCATCGAACTCCGGGGCGCCGCCCTGACCTACCCGGGCCCGCCGCCGGTGCTGGCCCTCGGACCGTGCGACCTCGTGGTGCGACGCGGGGAGTTCGTCGTCGTCACGGGCCCCTCCGGCTCGGGCAAGTCCACCCTCCTGAACATCCTCGGACTGCTGAACGCCCCGACCCGGGGCTCCTACCTCCTGGACGGCGTCGACACCGGTGCCATGCGGGACAGGGAGCGGACCGTGCTGCGAGGTCGCCGCATCGGCTTCGTCTTCCAGTCCAGTCACCTGCTGACGCGCCGCACGGCCGTGGAGAACGTGACCCTCGCGATGCTGCACGGCGGCGTTCCCCGTCGGGAGCGGGCCGGCCGGGCGCGGGAGGCCCTGGACCGGGTGGGGCTCGGGCACCGCGTCGAGACACTGCCCAGCCGGCTCTCCGGAGGCGAACGCCAACGCGTCGCCATCGCCCGCGCCCTGGCCGTCAGGCCGTCCCTGCTCCTGTGCGACGAGCCGACCGGCAATCTCGACACCGCCTCCACCGAGGGCGTCCTCAACCTGCTCACCGACCTGCACCGGGACGGCATCACGTTGGTGGTCATCACGCACGACCCGCTCGTGGCGGACCGCGGCGACCGGAGTCTGGTGATCCGCGACGGAGTCATGAGCCGGGGCGCGCTTGATGGCGCCGGCTGCCCGGTGGCCTCCCGATGAGGGATCTGCTGACCGAGGCCCTGGCCGGGGTACTTCAACGCCCGGCGCGCTCCGCCCTCACCGCGCTGGGCACCATCCTCGGCGTGGGCGCCACAGTCGCCGTGCTCGGTCTGACGGCCAGCGCCTCCTCGCGTATCGACGACCGGTTCAACGCCCTGACCGCGACCGAGGTCACCGTCGCCGACGTCAGCGGGGAGGCGGCCGTCGAGGGCGCGGTCACGACGGGCCTCGCCTTCCCCGACGACGCCCAGGCGCGGGTGGAGAGCCTCAACGGTGTGACCCACGCCGGGGTGCACTGGACCGTCGCGCTGCCGGACGGCGCCACGGTGCGTACCACTCCTGCGCTGACGGTGCCTCGCGGAGACGAGCCGCGTGTCGTGGCGGCGTCACCCGGTACGCTGCGCGCCGCCGACGTCATGCTCGCCCAGGGCCGCCTGTTCGACGCGTGGCACGCCGAACGAGCGCAGCACGTCGCCGTCGTCGGCAGTGGCCTGGCGGCCCGGCTCGGCATCACCACGCTCGCCGCCCAGCCGGCGATCTTCATCGGTGACGAGGCGTTCACCGTCGTCGGAGTCGTCGACGACGCGGCCCGCAAGGCCGACCTGCTGCTCTCCGTCGTCGTCCCGCACACCACCGCGGAGCGGCTGTGGGGCGCGCCAGGCGTCCCCGCCGAGATGCTGATCGTCACCCAACTCGGCGCGGCCCGGCAGGTCGCCACGGAAGCCGCGGTCGCCCTCGACCCGACGCACCCGGAACACTTCCGGGTCACCCCGCCACCCGATCCGAGCGCGCTCCGGGGCACGGTCACCGACGATCTCCGCGACCTTTTCCTGATCCTCGCGGCCGCCTGTCTGGTGATCGGGGTCGCCGGCATCAGCAACACGACGCTGGTCGCGGTTCTCGAACGGGTCGGTGAGATCGGGCTGCGGCGTGCCCTGGGCGCCCAACGACGGCACGTCACCGGACAGTTCCTGGCCGAGTCCGCGATCCTCGGCACGCTCGGCGGGTTGGTTGGCACCTCGATCGGCGCGCTCATCGTGATCGGCGTCGCCCTCGTCCGGGACTGGACCCCGGTGCTCCATCCGGAGGTGGTGGCCGCGGCGCCCGGTGTCGGACTGGCCACCGGCCTGCTCGCGGGCATCTACCCGGCCTGGCTAGCCGGGCGCGTCCAGCCGGACGAAGCGCTCCGCAGGTGACCTCCTCGTAGGCATACGAACCGGTTCACTCCCACACACTGGAGGAACAATGGATGAGATGGTCCTGGCGGCTCAGCGATGGGTCAACGCGACCTACGCGGGCGTCAACGGTTACAACCGATGCCCGGAGGACGGGAGAACGGGTTGGGCCACCATGTACTCGTTCACCCGGGGCCTACAGAAGGAGCTGGGCATCACCGCGCTGTCCGACAACTTCGGCCCCACCACACTGAGCCGCCTGGAGGCCAGGGGAGCCGTCGGTCCGAACGAGACGAACGCCAACATACGGATCATCGTCCAGTACGCCTTGTTCTGTAAGGGGTACTGGGGCGGCGACGGCCGCGGCACCTGGGACGCGCTCACCCAGAGTTCCGTCCGCGACCTCAAGCAGAACGCCGGTCTCACCGACACGACGACCGTCGTACAGCCCAAGGTCTTCAAGGCCCTGCTGACCATGGACGCCTACGTGCTCACGCCCGGTGGATCCGAAGCGGTGCTCAGCATCCAACGCTGGCTCAACGGCCGCTACTTCCACCGCGCGCAGTTCTATCTGATGCCCTGTGACGGCCACTACTCGCGCGACGTCCAGAGATCGCTGATCTACGGGATCCAGTACGAGATCGGTATGTCCGACGACGTGGCCAACGGCGTGTTCGGCCCCGGCACCCAGGCCGGGCTGCGGGCCAACACCCTGAGCCAGGGGGACTCCGGCGTCTTCGTGCGGCTCTTCCGCGCCGGGATGGTGTTCAACGGCGCGTCGCAGACCTTCAACGGCGAATTCGACACGGCACTCGCCGAGGAGGTCGACAGGTTCCAGCGCTTCTCGGAGCTCCCGCACAACGGGCGCGCCGACTTCGCGACCTGGGCCCAACTGCTGGTGTCCACCGGCGACCCGACCAGGGCCGCCACCGGCGCCGACGCCATCACCTCCGTCACGCCGGACCGGGCCAGAACCCTGTTGTCCAACGGCTACCGGATCATCGGTCGGTACCTGGACGAACGACCGAGCAACAACCCGCTCAACAAGCAGATCCAGAGCGGCGAGCTGGCGACCATCTTCGCAGGCGGACTGCGGGTGTTCCCGATATCGCAGTACTACGGGGGAGAGGTCGGCTACTTCACCTACGCCCAGGGATACACCGATGCCCAGGACGCGCACACCGCCGCCGCCCGATACGGTTTCGACGCCAGTACGGTCATCTACTTCGCGGTGGACTACGACGCGACGGACGAGGAGATCGACTCCAACATTATTCCCTACTTCAAGGGCGTCGTCGCCGGGTTGCGCGGGAAGGGAAGACGGTACCGGCACGGCGTCTATGGCTCGCGCAACGTGTGCATCCGTGTGACCGAGGCGACCGACGCGCGCTGGTCCTTCGTGAGTGGGATGTCCACCGGATTCAGCGGGAACATGGGGTTCCCGTTGCCGAGGAACTGGGCCTTCAACCAGATAGCGGAGATCTCGATAGGTTCCGGCGCCGGGGCCATGGGGATCGACCGCAACGTGTGGCGAACGGGAACCGACGCGGGCACCGATTCCGTCGGCAATGTCGGCTCCAGCGTCGACCAGTTCATCTCCTGGATCAACGAGGTATACGGCCTGGCGCTCGACTACGGCCATGGGGATCCAAGTCTTAGAGTGCTCGAATACCTCCGCGCCGACGGCTACAACTCCGTCGACTGGTGGGCACTGTTCGGATTCATCGACGTCCAGTTCGTTGACTACGTGAACGCCTCCGGGTTGCGGCGGATGACGCACTTCCGGGATCCGACCGCCGGCGATCTCTATGACGTCAGCCACTTCGGCGCCTCGTGCAACGGCGTGCTCCTCAAGGGGATACCGGAGAACAGGCGCAGCATCAACGAGGCGGATTTCGGTAGTTGGGTCGGAGACTGGATCACCTTCTACAAGAACTGGGACGCGGTACGCGGCACCGGCATATCGGGATTCGACTACTGCCGGGAGCAGTTGGCCAACATCGAAGGCGGAACCTCCTTCGGCAACAGTGACATGACCGCCGACATCGATGCCCTGGAGATCGGGTCGGCCATCAGGTTCGGCGCCACCCTGCCGGAGGAGATCCAGCGTGTTTTCGGCAGCGGGGGCCAGCATCAGAACCGGTTCAGACAGTTCTACCTGAACCGGTTCGCCGACGACATGGCGACATGCCACGATGCTGCCAGAGAGGCTTTGGTCGGCGACCTCGGCCTCATCATGAACACCGGGCGCAGCGAATTACTCGAAGGCACCGCGGTGAAACCCTGGAACATCCCCGAAGCGGAACTGGAGGATTTTGTCAGCGGTTTCGAGACGGTCCTGAGGCTGCGTCGCGCCGATGAACCCCGCCGTAGACTCCGGGCATGGCCCCTCGGATGACGCACTTATTACTCGCCTGGTCAAGGAGAGTGTTGCTGGGGATCAGCATCGTCACGATCCCACTGGCCCTGCTCTCCTTCATGATCGGCTTTCAAGTCCCCTCCAAGTTCTCGGACGAGGTGCGGACCGATCAGTGCCGATCACAGCTCGGGCTGGACGTGGCGCCGCCGACGACCGAGCCCGTCGAACTCTCCTCCAGGTTCCCGCCGCCGATCGGCGTCTGCACCTGGCCCGACGGAACCACCGTCGAGGTGCGCTACCAGTTCGTCGACGACCGCACGCTGCGCCTGCTGTCCATCGCCGCGGCCGCCGGACTGCTGTCGTGGCTCGTCCCCCTCGCCGCTCAGCGCGCGTCGAAGCCGTCCGCGCGCCCACCCGGGCGCCGACCCGAAGGGAAGCCATCCCCATGACCGCGAACACGAGCGGACCGTCACGCCGACGCATGATGACCACCACCCTCGGACTCGCCGGCGCCTCGGTGCTCTGGAGCGCCGGAGCCGGCCGTCCGGCCTTCGCCGCTTCCGGGTCCGTGTCCGGGGCCGCGCCCGACGACGCGTGGCGGAACGAAGCCAGCCTCAACGGTTGGCCGGTCCTCCCCGAGGCGGACGTCCACCGGATCCAGGGCAGTGGCCTCGACGTCACCCTGCTGTCGGGCGACGTGTCCACGGTGCTGCTCCACGTCGCACGCCGCTTCCACTACGAGGTGCACGAACTGCGGCGGAACGAGGTGCTCGGGCATCACACCGACCGCGCGGTGGCCCAGCCGTACGAGAGCAACCACCTGTCGGGGTCGGCGATCGCCCTGAGGCCCGGCGCGTACCCCGTCGGGGTCCGCGGCGGACTCTTCCCCCAGCAGCTGGCCGCCGTGCGGCACATCCTGGCCGAGTGCGAAGGGGTCGTCCGTTGGGGCGGTGAGGAGACGGTCCCGAAGGAGAGCCACTTCCAGGTCGACGTCCGCCCCGGCGACGCCCGCCTCACCCGGCTCGCCAGGACCATCCGGCGCGACGCGGCCACCCCGGGCAGGGGAGCCGGCGCGGTCAACCAGCTGGTGCCCGTCGGCTGATCTCCCACCGGCCCCGGTACGTATGTGATTCTCCCCACTCGCCCGCCGCCCCCGACCGTGGCCACGTCCGCCCGGTCGGGGCGACGTACCATGGCGGACGAGGCCGGTGCCGCGTCCTGCCGGTGCCGTCGCCGGACAGCTGGCCGGGCGGACGTCAGGCGTCCTCGACCCGCCGCCTCGTCCTCACGACTCCGGGAGAAGCCCCCAGCCATGCCTACGCGCCATGACATCCGCAATGTCGCCATCGTCGCCCACGTCGACCACGGCAAGACCACGCTGGTCGACGCCATGCTGCGGCAGGCGGGAGCCTTCGCCGCGCACCAGCATGTCGACGAGCGCGTGATGGACTCGAACGACCTGGAGCGCGAGAAGGGCATCACCATCCTCGCGAAGAACACCGCCGTGCGGTACCACCCCAAGGGCGGTGGCGACCCGGTCGTCATCAACATCATCGACACCCCGGGCCACGCCGACTTCGGCGGCGAGGTGGAGCGCGGCCTGTCCATGGTCGACGCCGTCGTGCTGCTCGTCGACGCGTCCGAGGGGCCGCTGCCGCAGACCAGGTTCGTGCTGCGCAAGGCGCTTCACGCCCGGCTGCCGGTGATCCTCTGCATCAACAAGACGGACCGTTCCGACGCCCGGATCTCGGCCGTCGTGGACGAGACCTACGACCTGTTCCTCGACCTGGACGCCGACGAGGACCAGATCGAGTTCCCGATCGTCTACGCCTGCGCCCGCGACGGCATCGCCTCGCTGACCCAGCCCACCGACGGCACGGTGCCGGCCGACAGCGACAGCCTGGAGCCGTTCTTCTCGACGCTGCTGGAGACCGTGCCGGCCCCCGTCTTCGAGGAGGACGCGCCGCTCCAGGCGCACGTCACCAACCTGGACGCGGACAACTTCCTCGGCCGGATCGCGCTGTGCCGGATCAAGCAGGGCACGCTGCGCAAGGGCCAGACCGTGGCCTGGCTGAAGCGCGACGGCAGCTCGCACAACGTCCGGGTGACGGAGCTGCTGATGACGGAGGCGCTGACCAGGAAGCCGGCCGAGGTGGCGGGCCCCGGCGACATCTGCGCGGTGGCGGGCATCCCGGAGATCATGATCGGCGAGACGCTGGCCGACCCGGAGAACCCGGTCCAGCTGCCGCTGATCACCGTCGACGAGCCGGCGATCTCGATGACCATCGGCACCAACACCTCGCCGCTGGTCGGCCGGGGCGGCAAGGGCCACAAGGTCACCGCGCGGCTGGTCAAGGACCGTCTCGACCGTGAGCTGATCGGCAACGTGTCGCTGCGGGTGCTGCCGACGGAGCGGCCGGACGCCTGGGAGGTGCAGGGCCGCGGCGAGCTGGCCCTGGCGATCCTGGTGGAGACCATGCGCCGGGAGGGCTTCGAGCTGACCGTCGGCAAGCCCGAGGTGGTCACCAGGGAGGTCGAAGGCAAGGTCCACGAGCCCGTCGAGCGGATGACGATCGACGCCCCCGAGGAGCACCTGGGCGCGATCACCCAGCTGATGGCCACCCGCAAGGGCCGCATGGAGACCATGACCAACCACGGCTCCGGCTGGGTGCGCATGGAGTTCCTGGTGCCGTCCCGCGGCCTGATCGGCTTCCGGACGGAGTTCCTGACCGAGACCCGCGGCACCGGCATCGCGCACAGCATCTTCGAGAAGCACGAGCCGTGGGCCGGCGAGCTGCGCACCCGCAGCAGCGGCTCGCTGGTGGCCGACCGCTCGGGCGTCGCCACCCCCTACGCCATGATGAACCTCCAGGAGCGCGGCACGATCTTCGTCGAGCCGGGCACCGAGGTGTACGAGGGCATGATCGTCGGCGAGAACTCCAGGTCCGACGACATGGACGTCAACATCACCAAGGAGAAGAAGCTCACCAACATGCGGGCCGCCTCGGCGGACAACACGGAGAACCTGGTGCCGCCGCGGAAGCTCTCCCTCGAGCAGTCCCTGGAGTTCTGCCGTGAGGACGAGTGCGTCGAGGTGACGCCGACCGAGATTCGCATCCGCAAGGTGGTGCTGGACCAGCGGGATCGCGCCAGGGCCACCTCCCGCGCCAAGCGCCTCTGAGCGCGCCGCGGCGGGTGGTCGGGCGGTGGCTGGCGGGCGGCGTGGGTTCGCCCCCGTTCGGCCGGGAATCGCCCTCACCTCGCCGCGGTGGCCAGCCCACTCCGCCCCGTCCCGTCAAGCGATTTGCGGTGTTCCGGGTCGCCCTCCTCGTCCGGTATTCGGACCGTTCGGCTTGATCCGCGTCACATCGGTTCGGATACCGGTGAGTAAGGTTCACCGATTTGTCCGGTTTTGGGGGTTGTCACCTTCTCATCTTCATCAAAATGAAATGGGCTATCGGTGGATGAGACGAAGGTTTATGCGCAACAGTTGTGGGCATTGCGAACCGGACGCGGGTAGACCTCCGCGGGCCGGGGTTCCTTAAGCAGTGAAAGTGGACTCCAAGGAGGCAACCCATGCGTGGTGCACGCAGCGCCAAGTGGGTCGTGAGTGCGATAGTCGTGGCCATGGCGGCGACCGCGTGCGGCGGCGACAGCGACGACGACGGCGGGAGCGGCGGCGCCTCCGGTGACGTCAACGCCGACGGCATCGTCCGGATCGACGGCGGTGAGCCGCAGAACCCGTTGCTCCCGACGAACACCAACGAGCAGTACGGCGCTTTGGTGGTCCAGAACGTCTGGTCCAAGCTGCTCGACTTCGACGACAACGGTGAGATCTTCATGGTCGCCGCCGAGTCCGTCGAGGCCAACGAGGACAACTCGGTCTGGACCGTCACCCTCAAGGACGGCTGGACCTTCCACGACGGCACGCCGGTCACCGCGCAGAGCTACGTGGACGCCTGGAACTGGGCCGCCAACGTCCAGAACGAGCAGAACAACAGCTTCTGGTTCGCGGACATCGTCGGCTACGAGGACGTCCACCCGGAGGAGGGCGACCCGGCCGCCGACACGATGTCCGGGCTGCAGGTCGTCGACGACCTCACCTTCAGCATCGAGCTGAGCAACCCGGTGTCGTACTACGACTACAAGCTCGGCTACGACGCGTTCACCCCGCTGCCCGAGTCGTTCTACGACGACCCCGAGGCGTTCGGCGCGAACCCGATCGGCAACGGCCCGTACCAGTTCACCTCCTGGACCAACAACCAGTCCATCGAGCTGACCCGCTACGACGACTACTCCGGCGAGGACGCCGCCCAGAATGGCGGCATCGAGATCACCGCCTACACCGGCCTCGACGCCGCCTACCAGGACCTGCTCTCCGGCAACCTGGACGTCATCCGCCAGGTGGACCCGCGGGACCTGCCGGTCTACCAGGACGACCTCGGCGACCGCGCCATCGCCCAGCCCTACAACGGCATCCAGACCATCGTCCCGGTCTGGTACAACTGGCCGGACACCGACCCGCAGGTGCTCCAGGGCGTCTCGATGGCGATCGACCGGGAGACCATCACCACCACGGTGCTCAACGGTTCCCGTACCCCGGCCGACAGCTTCGTCGCCCCCGGCGTCTACGGCTACCAGGAGGGCGCCTCCGGCGGCATCACGGACTACGACCCGGAGCGGGCCCGTGAGCTCGTCGAGGCGGGCGGCGGCATCCCGAACAACGAGATCACCATCCAGTACAACGCGGACGGTGGCCACCAGGAGTGGGTCGAGGCGGTCTGCAACAACCTGATCGAGAACCTCGGCGTCGAGTGCGTCGGTGACGCCAAGCCGGACTTCGCGACCGACCTGGAGGCCCGCGAGGCCGACGAGGTCGTCAGCATGTACCGCGGTGGCTGGTTCCAGGACTACCCGCTGATCGTCAACTTCACCAAGGAGCTCTACGCCTCCTACGCGCAGAGCAACTACGGCCGCTTCAACAGCCCCGAGGTCGACGAGCTGTTCGCCCAGGGCGACGCCGCCCCGACGCTGGACGAGACGGTCGCCGCCTACCAGGAGGCCGAGAGCGTCCTGTGGGAGCAGATGCCGGCGATCCCGCTGTGGTACCAGAACGTGAACGGTGGCTACTCGGAGAACGTCAGCAACGTCCGCTTCAACTCCGCGGGCCAGCCGGTGCTGACCGAGATCACGGTCAACAACTGAGCCACACGGCCAGGCACCAGCAGCGTTAAGGGGGCCGACGGGCCGTTCCGGGAGGGAACGGCCCGTCGGCCCCGCCGACTGACATGGAGGAACCATGGGGCGCTATGTCGTACGACGACTGCTCCAGATGATTCCGGTGTTCATCGGGTCCACGTTCATCGTCTTCATGATGATGTACGCCCTGCCCGGTGACCCGGTTCGGGCCCTGTGGGGCGAACGCGCCCCGGACGAGGCCCAGATGGCCGCGATGCGCGAGAACCTCGGCCTGGACGACCCGATCCTGGTCCAGTACTGGCACTACCTCACCGGACTGCTCCAGGGCGACTTCGGCACCCAGATCGCCAGCAGACGCGAGGTGATCGACGTGATCTCCGACGCGCTGCCCGCCACCCTGAGACTCACCGTGCTGGCCTTCGCGATCACGGTCGTGGTCGGCGTCGGCATGGGCCTGATCGCGGGCCTGCGGGCGGGGAAGTTCTCGGACCGCGGGATCCTCTTCGTCACCCTGCTGCTGATCTCCGTGCCGGTGTTCGTGCTCGGCATGATCTACCGGACCTACTTCGGCGTCCGCCTCGGCTGGGTCACCCCCACCGTCCAGGACTCGGAGAACTGGGGACAGTTGTTCCTCCCAGCGGTGGTACTGGCCTCGATCTCGCTGGCCTACGTGGCGCGCCTCACCCGCACCTCGATCGTGGAGAACCGGCGGGCCGACTACATGCGTACCGCCAAGGCCAAGGGCCTCACCCAGCGCCGCGCCGTCGGCGTGCACCTGCTGCGCAACTCGATGATCCCCGTCGTCACCTTCCTCGGCGTCGACCTGGGCAACCTGATGGCGGGCGCCATCGTCACCGAGGGCATCTTCAACATCCACGGGATCGGCGGCGCCGTCTACCGCGCGCTCAACTCCCGCGAGGGGTCGACGGTCGTGGGCATCGTCAGCTTCATCATCCTCGTCTACCTCGTCGTGACCCTGCTTGTCGACCTGCTCTACGCGGTCCTGGACCCGAGGATTCGCTATGCCTGAGTCCGAAGAAGTCAAGGCAGTCACCAGCGACGTGGCCATCCCGGACCAGGCGGGCCCGGTGCCCGTCGCCGTCGTGGAGGGCCCCACGGTCGTGGAGGCCGGCCCCGCGCCCGGCAAGCCGCACAGCCTGTGGTCGGACGCCTGGCACGATCTGCGCCGCAAGCCGAGCTTCCTGATCTCGGCGCTGATCATCCTGGCGCTGCTGGTGATGGCGGCCTTCCCCGGCCTGTTCACCGGCACCAGCCCACGGGCCGCCGACCTCACCAACAACTACCTGCGGGATCCCCAGCTCGGCCACATCTTCCAGGGCGACTGGCTCGGTTACAACCAGCAGGGGCAGAGCGTCTACGCGCGGATGATCTACGGCACCCGCGCGTCGATCATCATCGGCATCTCGGTCACCGCGATCGTCTTCGTCCTCGGCAGCCTGATGGGCATGCTGGCCGGCTACTTCGGCGGGTTGCTCGACACCCTGCTGTCCCGGCTCACCGACATCTTCATGGGCATCCCGTTCCTGCTGGGCACCATGGTCATCCTGGTCTCCTTCGACACCAGGACCGAGTGGACCGTCACCTTCGCGTTGGCCTTCCTCGGCTGGACCACCATCGCCCGTGTGATGCGCGGCTCGGTGATCTCCGTCAAACAGTCCGACTACGTGGCCGCCGCCCGCTCGCTGGGCGCCGGCACCTGGCGGATCCTGCTGCGGCACATCCTGCCCAACGCCATCGCGCCGGTGATCGTGGTCGCGACCATCGCGCTCGGCGGCTACATCACCTCCGAGGCGGTGCTCTCCTACCTGGGCATCGGCCTCTCCGAGCCGGCGATCTCGTGGGGCGGCGACATCAACCGGGCGCAGGACCAGATCCGGGTGGCCGAGCACATCCTGCTCTTCCCCTCGATCCTGCTGAGCATCACCATCCTGTCCTTCCTGATGCTGGGTGACGCCGTGCGTGACGCCCTCGACCCCAAGCTGCGCTGAGGGAGTGACGCGCGTGTCTATCGAAGTCACCGAGGCCGAGGTTCCCGGCGTGCCGCTGCTCGAAGTGCGGGACCTGCACGTGGAGTTCCGCACCAGGGAAGGTGCGGCCAAGGCCGTCAACGGCGTCAGCTACACCGTGGACGCCGGCGAGACGCTGGCCGTGCTCGGCGAGTCGGGCTCCGGCAAGTCGGTCACCGCCCAGACCATCATGGGCATCCTGGACACCCCGCCGGGCAGGATCACCGGCGGCCAGATCCTCTTCCGCGGCCAGGACATGCTCGCCATGTCCGAGGAGCAGCGCCGGCGGATCCGCGGCGACAAGATCGCCATGATCTTCCAGGACGCGCTCTCCGCGCTCAACCCCGTGCTCTCCGTGGGCTTCCAGCTCGCCGAGATGTTCCGGGTGCACCGCGGCATGTCGCGCAAGGACGCCAAGGCCAGGGCCATCGAGCTGATGGACCGGGTGCGCATCCCGGCGGCGAAGGAGCGGGTCAACGACTACCCGCACCAGTTCTCCGGCGGCATGCGGCAGCGCATCATGATCGCGATGGCGTTGGCCCTCGAGCCGGACGTGATCATCGCCGACGAGCCCACCACCGCCCTGGACGTCACCGTCCAGGCCCAGGTGATGGATCTCCTCGCCGAGCTCCAGCGCGACTTCAACATGGGGCTCATCCTGATCACCCACGACCTGGGCGTGGTCGCCGACGTCGCCGACAAGATCGCGGTGATGTACGCGGGCCGGATCGTGGAGAACGCCCCGGTGCGCGAGCTCTACAAGCGGCCCGCGCACCCGTACACCAAGGGCCTGCTCGACTCCATCCCGCGCCTCGACCACAAGGGCCGGGAGCTGTACGCGATCAAGGGCCTGCCGCCCACCCTGACCGCCATCCCCTCGGGCTGCGCGTTCAACCCGCGCTGCGCCATGGCGCAGGACGTCTGCCGCGGTGACATCCCGCCGCTGGCCGACGTGGCGGAGCAGGACGGTGCCCCGATCGGGGGCCGGACCAGCGCCTGCCACTTCTGGAAGGAGACGATCCATGGCTGAGCCGACTCGTGAGCCCATCCTTCAGGTGCGCAACCTGGTCAAGCACTTCCCGCTCACCCAGGGCATCCTCTTCAGGCGGCAGATCGGCGCGGTCAAGGCCGTCGACGACGTCTCGTTCGAGCTGTACCAGGGCGAGACCCTGGGCATCGTCGGCGAGTCGGGCTGCGGCAAGTCGACGGTGGCCAAGCTCCTGATGAACCTGGAGAAGCCCACCGCGGGCCAGATCCTCTACAAGGGCGAGGACATCTCCAAGCTGTCGGGCCGCGCCCTGAAAGCCGTCCGCCGCAACATCCAGATGGTCTTCCAGGACCCGTACACCTCGCTGAACCCCCGCATGACGGTCGGCGACATCATCGGGGAGCCCTTCGAGATCCACCCCGAGGTGGCGCCCAAGGGCGACCGCGAGAAGAAGGTGCGGGAGCTGCTCGACGTCGTCGGGCTCAACCCGGAGTACATCAACCGCTACCCGCACCAGTTCTCGGGCGGTCAGCGGCAGCGCATCGGCATCGCCCGCGGCCTGGCCCTGAACCCCGAGATCATCATCTGCGACGAGCCGGTCTCGGCGCTCGACGTGTCGGTGCAGGCGCAGGTCATCAACCTGATGGACCGGCTGCAGAACGAGTTCGACCTCAGCTACGTGTTCATCGCGCACGACCTGTCGATCGTCCGGCACATCTCGGACCGGGTCGGCGTCATGTACCTGGGCAAGCTGGCCGAGGTCGGCACCGACACCGAGATCTACGACCACCCGACCCACCCCTACACCCAGGCCCTGCTGTCGGCCGTGCCGCAGCCGGACCCGGAGGGCCGGGACTCCCGCGAGCGGATCATCCTGGCCGGCGACGTGCCGTCCCCGGCCAACCCGCCCTCGGGCTGCCGCTTCCGCACCCGCTGCTGGAAGGCCGAGGCCCGCTGCGCCGAGGAGGCCCCGGTGCTGGCCATCCCGACGCGCTTCGCGTCGGAGGAGTCGGGCGCCTCCCACCCCTCGGCGTGCCACTTCGCCGAGGAGAAGGACGTCGTCCACGCCTGACCCGGCCCCGTCGTTCCCGCCCACCCACCCGTTCCCGGGTGGGTGGGCGGCGGCGCGTTCGGCCCTCACCCGTCGACCTCTTCGACGCGGGTCAGCTCGTCGGCGTCTGCCGTCCACTCCCACCCGCTGCCGTCCACCGGACGCAGGTGGGCCTCGCGCCGGACGATCCGGCCGGTCCCGCGTGCCACGTACTCGAGCACGGCATCGAGCCGGCCGACGCGACCGGTCGAGTCCCTGACCCTCATACCGATCAACTCGTGCGTTCCCCACCGCAGACAGCTGTCGTGGTTCATCGCCGCTCCCCGTCCCGGAGTTCCGCCAGGAGGCACCCCAGGAGGGCGCCCGCGTGCGTCGTCGGCGTGCGGTGCGGTTCCAGCCGGCTGAGCCAGCGGCGGCCACAACACGCGCGCCGCCCGTCCGCCAGGGTCAGATCGGGCGCCGGCAGCTTGCTGCTCCCGCCGAGACCGACGCAGTACACGTTGCGCAGCTCCCGGCGGTGAGACGGCCAGACGGCCGCGGTGCCCGGCGGGACCAGGAACTCCACCGTTTCCCGCGCCGGCACCTCAAGCACCGGCCCGATCGCCGCGACGTGGTACGGGAGTTGAGAGAGAACCGTCAGCCCCACCGGACGGGAGACGCGGACCGTGTGCCACACCCGGCCGGCGGGCACCGACACCGCGCGCCGCCAGGCCCAGGCGTCGAGAACAGCCTCTTCGCACGCCCCGGCCGCCACCGCCCAGGCGACGGCCACCGTTACGTCTCCGCCGACCGGGCCGGCCGGCGGACACGTGTGGCAGACCCGCACGGCCCAGCCGAGGCACCCGTCCTGAGTGAGGGTGTAGGCGTGGCCGCCGGGCCGGAGTTCGCGCGTGGAGCCACATCGGGCGCACTCGCGCCCGTCGAGCCGCCGCTGTATCGCCGCCGTGACGTCGCCCAACTGCGAGAAGAAGGAGAGCAGATCAGGGGTGCTCGCGTAGGTGCTCATCTTGATGCCCGCGGCCATGGCCGCCTCCCGCCGTTACACGTCGTGGATGGCGTCATGATGGCGGAAGATCCTACTCAGTAGGAGTTACTTTTTGAGATCTCACCTCTTCGAGTGATCGGCGCGACATCACGGCAACGCCCTGCGTACGCTCGGTGCTTGATCGGTATGGGTGCGGCGAGGAGGAGATGTAAATGAGTCAGACACCGGTGGGACCTGCTGGCCGCATGCAGATCGCTCGGGGCCTGCTCGCCCTGCGCGAGCGCGCCGCACTCACTCAGGGGCAGGTCGCGGAACGCGCCGGATGCTCCAAGGCGACGGTCGGCCGGTACGAGGAGTGGCAGGACCGGCGAGCCGTCAAGTGGGCGACGGTCAGGGCGATCGCCGAAGCGTGCGAGGCCACCGCCGAGGAGCGCGACGCGTTGGTCGTGATGGCCCGCGAACTTGCGGCCGGTTGGTGGGTCGGCAATCCGGCGGTGCCGCCCTGGCTCGACCCGCTCGTCTCGTTCGAGGAGATGGCTGCCTACGAGCGGATCGTGGCCAACACCATCATTCCTGGGCTGCTCCAGACTCGGGCGTACGCCACCGCCGTGCTTCGCGGACACGGTGTTGACGGTGAGGCTCTGGAACATGAGGTCGACGCCCGCATGCGACGGCAGGAGCGGTTGGACAAGGGGCTGAGCCTGTGGGCGATCCTGGACGAGGCCGTACTTCGGCGCCTGGTGGGCGACGAGGAGGTCATGGCCGAGCAGATCGCTCACCTGCACGAGGTCGCGCGGCAACCGACCATCGACATCCAGCTCCTGCCGTTCGATTCAGGACCGCCGGCCGGGCTCGGGCAGTTCCTGATCCTTGGGCGGGACGATGAGCGTGACCCTCGCAACAATATGGCCGTGGTGTATTTGGAGTTGCCTCGCAGAGGCGTCTACCTCGACGATCCAGGGGATGTCACCGCCTACAAGACGATGTTCGACCGACTGCGTGCCCAGGCCGCTGGGTCGGCGCAGATCACCCGCCTACTCACCACCATCCGACAGGAGTATGAACGATGACCCGTCCCACGTCCGAAGACCTCGCCACGGCCGGCTGGTTCAAGAGCAGCGCCAGCGCCGCCCAGAACGAGTGCGTCGAAGTCGCTCGCCTCGGCCGTACCTGGGCCGGCATCCGTGACTCCAAGAACCCGGAGCACGCCGCTCTCATAGTGCCGGCCGGGGCATTCGCCGAGCTCGTCGCCCTCGTGTCGAGGTAAGCCCCAACCGACCCGTGAGCGAGGCCACCTCCCCTGGGAGGTGGCCTCCGCCGTTGTCTCGTTTTCCCGCTTCGGTCCTCCGCACCACGGGAACGCTTCCGTCCATGGGCTTACTCACGACCAAGGCGTACTGGACGGACGCCCCCGACTTGCCGGGCCTCAAGATTCGTCGGGATGACAACAGAAACCGAAGCGAAATCCGGTGGGGCAATCCCGTCGACGGCGGCAACCAGAGCGGCTACGACTTCGAGGGGCATGGCACCAGTGGGGAACTCGGCGGGGACGATTTCCCGCTGGGCACTTTCACGCACCACAACTACCCGATCATTCTGGGCTCCTTCGAGAAGTTCTCGCTGACCCTTCAGCTCCAGGTGTACTTCCAGGACCATGACCTCCTGCATGAGTGCAGGCTGGTCTTCGATCACGACGAGACGCCCAACGTGGGCGACCACTGGAACGATCAGGTCACCCTGCCGGACGTTCACCCGGACGACGCCAAGGTGCACGTCAACGGCGTCGAGTACACGGTGACCATCACCGGCTTTCTGGTGGGTAGCGGGGCGCACAAGACGAAACAGCCTTCTTTCGACACCCCCGAGGGCGAGGAGCTCAGCGCCAAGATCTTCGCCCGGTTCAAGCAGACTGGTCCGCAGGGATCCTGAACGGACAACCCGCGGCGATCCCGCTCACCGACCCAGGACGAGGTCGACGTCGGCCAGTTGGGTTTCGGTGAGCGGGCCCTTCGCGATCGCGCGAAGGGGGGCGCGCCGAACCGCCCGCACCGACTCGTCGTCGACCCGACCCCAGCCGAGCGGTTGTCTGTCGGCGGGCCGCCACGCTAGGAGCTGGAGCGCACACGAGGGCAACCCTCGCGGACGCCCTCCGCTCAATAGCGAGGCATGTTCGGGATGGCCTTCTCTGCGAGGTCGATGAGCGCCTGAACCCTGGGTAGGTCAGTGGTGATCTCCTCGGAAGTCACCGCCGGTGATTCGGAGGATCGGTATTCGACCTCGTTGCGGCGGGCTCGCATGCGGTTGAACGGCCGCAGGATCGCGCCGAGTGGTGGGTCGAGTTGGGCCCGCACGGCTTCGTAGACCGCTCGATGGCCGCCTCGGCTGGTGACTCGTAGCCCCTGATTCTGGAGGACGGCGGCGAGTGCTCTGCGCGCCGCGTCGTAGGCCAGGGTGTAGGCGCCTTCCGGGTCTGACGTGAGAAGTGTTTCCGCCGACGCGAGATGTGTGCGGCTGCGCGCGAGTTCCGCTTCGGCGGCCGGGCGTGAGGCGGGCACGCATTCCAACTCGCCGCCGGCGATCATGGCGTCGATCGTTGAGCGTCCCTGGTTCCACTGGGCCATGGTCAGTTCCTACGTGTCAGATCGAGTTCGACGAGCGGGCGCTCGCGAACGCTGGCGAGGAAGGGGTCGCTCCCGGGACTCTCCCAAGCGTCAGCGGAGATTCGGTGCGCGTTCACGTCCCGCCGTAGCCGGCGTCCGGCGTTTTCGACCGCGTCGAACAACTCGTCCGGGTCGGGGCTGCCGATGACGAGCACGTCGACATCGGCCGGTGGAGGGCCCGGGTCGCCTCGGTAGCGCGCGGCCCAGGAGCCGTAGAGGTAGGCACGCTCCACACCTGCCATGTCGCGCAGCGCATCGGCCACGAGTTGGAGGGGGCCGAACGACACGGCGATCAGATCGGTGAGCGGGCGCGCCAGCGGGGTATCGAGTCGCGCGGTCACCAGTCGTGCCCGCCCGACGTGTCGATCTGACACGATGCCGGCCTCCACGAGGCGTCCGACCTCGCGCTGCACGGCCGTGTGCGACGCGCCGAGTTGACGGGCCAGATCGGTGAGAGTGAACTCTGTTTCCGGGTGGAGCAGAACCAGAGCGAGCAGGTCTCCCTGGAGACGAGAGCGCAGTAGGGGGAGGAGAGGCGGGGAAGTCTTCATTGAGCGCACAATAAGCTGCGTCCAATGATTATTTCAATGTGTCGCCAAAGGGTTACCCAGCGTCGTTGCCGGGTTCGGTCGGCGGCAAATCCCTACCCCGTGGGGCGGAAGCGGCGGAGACTCGTCCCATGGCTGAGATGGGGGCGTTCCGGGAGGCGGTCATCGGGTGGGCGGCCGGTGGCCCGGGCGAGCCCGCGCGGGAGCTGGCCGCGCGGTTGCCGCTCAGAACGGCCGTGCTGCTCGAAGGGCCGAGCGACGTCGCGGCGCTCGACGCGCTGACCGAGCGCCGCGGCCGGGACCTGGCGGCCGAGGGGGTTGTGAACAGGTTGCGATCGATGGCACTTGAGCGTGTTCTGGCGCGCATGAGCGAGCCTCCGGGTGGTGGCGGACAATCGTCCCTGGGCGGGGAAAGGGAGTTCTTGCGTCGAATGGGTGACCTTGGCTGGTGGTGGTCGTTGGGTGTGGTGACGGATTTCTGTGACACCGGGGTGGGGGTGGCGGGGTGGGTGGGCTGCGGGAGGTGGCGGCGCCGTTCGTGGTGCCCGGTCCTTCGGGTGTCGCGATCCGTACCCGTCTCAAGCATCTGAGTGCCGTGGACGAGGAGGTTCTGCGTCTGGTCGGCGATGCGCTCGGTTCGCTCGCTTCCCGTGATCTCACAGCGCGGTGTTCGGCCGGGCTGGAGCACGACAGTGAGCGGTGGGCCGAGCGCAAGCGCGTCCTGACCGGGGAGTCCTCCTCCCGCTGGGCGGGCAGCATCACCAGGGCCACTCATGATCAGTGGGCGCTGGCCCGGCGTGGCCAACTCGCGCACATCCAGAGCCTGCGAGCCGGGATCGAGGCGATCACCCATCGGCTGTCCCGGCCCGTGGGTGAGAAGGGCACCAAACAGGCGCCGGGCGGCTACCGCAGTACGGGGGAGTGGCATGCGAAGAGGCGCCGCCTGGGTGTGCTCGAAGACCGGCTCCACGTGGTGCGGGCAGAGTGGGAGGCCGGGGTCGTGCGCGTGGTGCGCGGCGGGAAACGGCTGCTGAACACCCGCCACCACCTGGAAGAGGCGCGGCTCACCGAGGAGCGGTGGCGCGCCCGGTGGCGGGCCGGGCGCCGGTTCCTCGCCGCGGACGGCGAGTCCGGCAAGAGGTTCGGCAACGAGACCATCCGCGTCACCCCCGACGGCGAGGTCTCGGTCAAACTCCCCACACCGCTGGCGCGTCTGGCGAACGCCCCGCACGGCCGGTACGCCCTCACCGGCCGCGTGGCGTTCGCGCACCGGGGTGAGCAGTGGGCCGACCGCGTCACCGCCAACCGGGCCGTCGCCTACCGTATCCACGAGGACACCGTCCGCGGGCGCTGGTATGTGACCGCGTCCTGGACCATCCCCCCGGCCCGCACGGTGCCGATTCAGGGGGCCCGCACCGGTGGTCTGATCGGCGTCGACACCAACGCCGATCACCTGGCCGCCTGGCGCCTCGACCGGCACGGCAACCCGTGCGGCGAACCCCGCAGGTTCTTCTACGACCTGTCCGGCACCGCCTCCCACCGGGACGCCCAGGTGCGGCACGCCCTGATCCGCCTGCTGCACTGGGCCGCCCGGTACGGACTGAACATCGCGATCGAAGACCTCGACTTCGACGCGGAGAAGACCCGCGAGAAGCACGGCAGACGCAAGCGGTTCCGCAAGCTCATCAGCGGCATGCCCGTCTCCAAGCTGCGGGCGCGACTGGTCAGCATGGCCGCTGAGCTGGGGATTACCATCGTCGCGGTCGATCCCGCCTACACATCCAAGTGGGGCGCGCAGCACTGGCACAAGCCCCTCACCACCACGAAGCGGGCCACCACGCGGCACGACGCCGCGAGCGTGGCCATCGCACGGCGCGCCCTCGGGCACCGTATCCGGCGACGGACGACACCGCCCCACACCCACCAGAGCGATGGGTGTGGGCATCGGACCGCCCAGGCCGGACACGACGCCCGGGGGCGTGAGGAACGCCGCCCCCGCATCCCCGGACCACGGACACGATCCGACGGCGCTGGGTGCGTGGTGAAAGCGGCCGACCAGTGTGCCCAACACCGTTCGGGGCACACGGCTGAGCACGGGTTCTGGCAACAGGACTCACTCCCACTCAGTCTCTAGGAACGGTCTGTGTCGTGCCGATGGGCGGCGCGATGAGCGTCGGGCGCTTCGCTGGCCTGCTCGGGCCGGCTGGCCTCGGGCTGCGCCTCACGGGGCTGTGCGACGAGGCGGAGCGCGGCTACTACGCGCGGGGCTGGGAGCGGGCCGGCGCGGGGCCTCGGGGCATCTTCGTCTGCGCGGCCGACCTGGAGGACGAACTGATCCGGGCGTTGGGCCAGGACCGGGTGACGAAGCTGGTCGGGGCGGAGGGCGACCTGCGCGCCCTGGAGACCTTCCTGCGCCAGCCGGCGCAGCGCGGGCGCACCGCGCAGCGGCAGCTGCGGCGCTTCCTCGGCACCAAGAAGGGCCGCAAGATCCGCTACGGCCGCCTCCTCGTGGAGGCCCTCGACCTCGACCGGGTGCCCGCGCCGCTCGACGGCCTGCTCACCAGCCTCTGACCGCCGGGGTGTTCGGTGTCGGCCCGCCTCACCCACCGGCGCCCTCGGCGGCGCCGGCGGTGCGGGCCGCCTCCTCGACGCGGCCGCGGTGGGCCTCCCAGGCCGCCCGGTCGTCGAACGGCATGTTGTCGTTGCCCTTGGACAGGCCGGCCGTGCCGTCCATCAGCTCCCGGACGATGTCCGCGTGGCCGGCGTGCCGCGTGATGTCGCTGATGACGTGCACCAGGACGCGGTGCAGCGTGACCGCCCGCCGCTCCTCAGGCCACCACGGGACGTGGCCGACGGCGTCGAGCGGCAGCGCCTCGATCGTGGCGTCCGCGTGCTGCCACGCGCGCCGGTAGAAACCGACGATCTCCTCGCGCGACTCCTCGGCCGTGGCCCACATGTCGGCGTTGAGCTCGGCGCCCTCCCCGTACCAGGCGGGCGGTGGCCCCGCGACGAAGTACGGGCGGTCGAAGGTCTCGCCGAAGTAGCCGAGCTCCACCCCGGCCGCGTGCTTGACCAGGCCCAACAGGTTGGTGCCCGTGGGGGTGAGGGGGCGGCGGGCGTCGTACTCGGAGAGGCCCTCCAGCTTCCACAGCAGGGCGTCGCGGGCGGACCGCAGGTAGCGGACGAGGTCCGCCTTGGGGTTCGGTTCGATCACGTCGTGCAGTGTCGCACCCACCACTGACATTTCCGGCGGCCCGCCGCCCCGTCGGTCAGTGCTCCTGCGGGGCCGGCTCCAGGACGAAGACCGGGATCTCCCGGTCCGTCTTCTTCTGGTAGTCCGCGTAGGGCGGGTACGCCTCGACGGCACGCTCCCACCACGCGACCTTCTCGTCCCCGGTGACCTCGCGCGCCAGCATGTCCTGCCGCACCGGCCCGTCCTGGAGCTCGACCCGGGGGTCGGCCACCACGTTGTAGTACCAGACCGGGTGCTTCGGGGCGCCGCCAAGCGAGGCGACGACGACGTAGGCCCCGTCGTGTTCCACCCGCATCAGCGGGGTCTTGCGGATCTTGCCGCTCCGCGCGCCCAGGGTGGTCAGGATGACGACCGGCAGGTCGCGCAGGGCCGGGTCCTTCACCCCGCGGAACCCCAGCGTCGTGGCCTCCGCGCCGGCTGAGCCCTCGTACCGTTCCACCTGGTCACGCACTGACTGGTCCGTGCTCGGCTCGTACTCGCCCTTGAGTGGCATCGTGCCCCTCTCCGTGTCGTCGTCGGCGTCCTCGGTCACCGGAACACGGCGACCGAGGCGGTCATTCCCGGTAGGACACGGCTACCAGACGGAGCGTCAGGCCCCGTCGGGACGAGGCCGGTGGTGGACGTATTCGACGCTGGTTCCGTCCGGGTGGCGGGCGGAGAAGCCGGCGCCGGTGGGGACCGGCTGGAGCGGCTGCCAGATCTCCGCGCCGGCGGCCACCAGCCGGTCGTGGTAGGGGCGGACATCGTCCACCAGCAGGGTTCCCGGTGTCCCGCGGTACGGGGCCAGATCCTCGGTCGAGCCCTCGATCAGCAGGAACGAGCCGACCATGGCGAGCCGCAGCGTCCGGAACGAGAAGCGGCCGTCGGCTGGCACGCCCGTCAGGCGCTCGTAGAAGGGGATGGCGGCCTCAAGGCGGCCGGGCTCCAGGAAGACCCGGATGAACACCCGAGGCTGGGCGAGGTCGGACGAGTCGTTGCGGGTGCGCCAGAACAGTTCTTCGGTCATGCGGGCAGCCTCGCCGGCCCGGGCGCGGGCCGGAAGGTCACCGTTCATGGGGTGAGTGGGACTCATAGGATCGTCGGCATGGAGGTCGAGGCGCTGCGCCGTGAGTTGGGTGCCCATCTGCGGGCGCACCGCGCGCTGGTCAGCCCTGAGCAGGCCGGGCTCCCCGGCGGCGGCCGGCGCCGGGCCCCCGGGCTGCGGCGGGAGGAGGTGGCCGCGCTGGCCGGGGTGAGCCTGGCCTGGTACACCTGGCTGGAACAGGGGCGGGTGGCCGTCTCGCGGCAGGTCGTCGACGCCGTCTGCCGGGCGCTGCGGATGCCGTCGGACGCGCACCGGCACGCGCTCGCCCTGGCGGGCTTCCGGCCCGCCGAACCCGCCGCCGGGGACCGGGCCGTGGCTCCCGCGACGCGGGCGCTGATCGACGGCTGGCCGGACAGCGCGGCGCTGGTGCTCGACGAACGGTTCGACATCCTGGCCTGGAACGCGGCCCACCGCCGGCTCTGGGGCGACCCGGCGGCGGTGCCGGCCGAGCGCCGGAACCTGCTGCTGCTCCTGGCGGCGGCCCGCGACCGGCTGCCGCCCGCCGACGCGGAGCCGCTGCTGCGGGGGCTCTTCGAGCACTTCAGGGCCACCACAGGCCGCGCGCCAGGACATCCGCGGACGGCCGAGATCGTGCGGCTGCTCACCGCCGAACGCCCCGACGTCGCCCCCTGGTGGCAGTGCCGCGCGGTACGGGACTTCCCCGCGACCACGGCGACCGTGACGGGCGCCGGCCGGCTGACGTTCACCCTGCTGCGCCCGGTGGCCGAGCCGGACCGCTACCTCCTCGCCCAGACGCCAGACCGCCCGGTTCGGCCGGCGGGTTAGGGTGGGGCCGATGAATTGACGCCTGCCCGGACGACCCCGGGCGCCCCCGTGACTCCTTCGTTCGTCGCGTTCTCGATCCACGACCCACGCACCACGAAGGAGTCCTTCCCATGACATCCCCTGCCCCGTCGACCCCCATCGACGTCCCCGCCGCGTTCGCCGCGTCCTACGGCGCGCACGGCGCCGCGGAGCGGGCCTGGCTCGCCGAACTGCCGCGGCTCGGCGGCGAACTGCTCGACCGCTGGGACCTGCGGCCCGACGGGGCCTCCGCCTTCGGTATGGCCTCGCTCGTGCTGCCGGTGCGCCGCGCCGACGGCACGCCGGCCGCGCTCAAGCTCCAGCAGCTCCGCCCGGAGACCGCCGGCGTCGCCGCCGGCCTGCGCGCCTGGGGCGGCGCCGGCATCGTCCGGCTGCTCGAGCACGACGAGCCGAGCAGCTGCCAGCTCCTCGAACGACTCGACGCCGCCCGGCCGCTCTCCACGGTGCCCGACGAGCGCGAGGCGCTGCGGGTCGTCGCCGGGCTGCTGGCCCGGCTCACCGCGGTGCCGGCGCCGCCCGGCGTCCGCCGGCTTGCCGACATCGCGACCGACATGCTCGACCAGGCGCCGGCCGCCGCGGCGGCGCTCGCCGACCCGGCCGAGCGGGCGCTGCTGCGGGACTGCGCGGCCGCCGTCGCCGAACTCGTCGGCGAGGCGGGCGACCGGCTGCTCCACTGGGACCTGCACTACGACAACGTGCTGGCCGCCGAGCGCGAGCCCTGGCTGGCCATCGACCCGGAACCGCTCGCCGGCGACCCGGGGTTCGACCTGCTGCCCGCCCTGGACAACCGCTGGGAGGAGGTCGTCGCCGGCGGCGACGTCGCCCGCGCCGTCCGCTACCGCTTCGACCTGCTGACCGAGGCCCTCGACCTGGACCGGCACCGCGCCGTCGGTTGGACGCTGGGCCGCGTCCTGCAGAACAGCCTCTGGGACGTCGAGGACGGCAAGCCCGCCCTCGACCCGGTCCAGGTCGCCATCGCCCACGCCCTGTCGCCGGGCACGGCCCGCTGAGCCCGGGCGTCCCGCGGGGCGCGGGGCGCGGGTCAGCCGCGGCCGCTGCCCAGGATGACGGTGCGCCAGGTGAAGCCGTCGGCCGAGAGCCGGTAGTGGCCGGGGTTGGTGAGGTCGGTCAGCAGGTAGCCGGCCGGGGTGACCTCGGGGCGCTCGGGCGGTGATCCCGGGCGGCTGATCGTCCAGTCCTGGCCGTCGTTCTCGCTGCGGTAGATGGCGTCGGACGCGTACATCAGCAGGCTGCCGTCGGCCGCCGCGATCGGGGTGCCGAGGACGGTGCGCGGCGTGGTGCCCGGGTGGTACGTCCAGACCGGGTCCCAGGTCGCGCCGTCGTCCGTGCTGCGGTGGACGGCCAGGACGCCGGTGCCCTCGCCGGCCCTGGCCGTGCCGCTCTCGAAGGCGTACAGCGCGTCGGGCCCGGCGGCCAGGGTCTGTGAGGTGACGCCCGCGGTCGTCGGCAGCGGCAGCCGGTCCCAGCTGCGGCCGCGGTCGTGGCTGACGACCATGGCCCGGCGGCCGGTCGCCGGGTCGACGCCCGAGGTCCAGAACGCGCCGTCCGGGAGGATGCCGGGCCAGCCCAGGTTGTTCAACGCGGGCTGCCCGGCCAGCCGCCGGTACTCGGCGGATTCCGGCATCAGCACCTCGAGCCCGTCCTCGTCGGCCGTGAGGATCGCCTCCTCGGGGATCTCCTCGACCGTGCCCGCGGCGTTCGTGCTGGTGGCCGGCCGCCAGTTGCGGGCGCCGTCGGTGGTGACCCAGTGCCGCTCGACGCCGTCGTCGAGGATGGCGGAGATCCGGGCGACGCCGGGGCCCGCCGCCTCCAGGGAGTGCGGCACGTCGCGGCTGTCGCCGGCCGGGATCGGGGTGTCGCGGACGACCCAGCCGGCGCCGTCCTCCAGGACGGCGACCCGGTAGGCGCAGCGTTCGGCGCCCTCGGCGTCCGGCGCCCCCGCCGGCTCGGCGGCGCACTCGGTGACCAGCGCGAAGGCGTTCGCCTCGTCGACGAAGCGGAGCGAGAACGCCTGCCCTGGCAGCTCGGTGCCCGAGGGCACGTCCGGCGCTTCCGCCGACGGCTCGGGCGTGGGATCGAGGGAGGGCGGCGGTGTCTCGGTGCCCTCGCGGTCGTCGTTTCGGCTCTGCCCGCTGCCTCCTGGTGAGGTGCAGCCGAGCAGGGTGGCGGTCGCGGTGAGGAGAACCATCGGTATAACGATTAACCCGCTGCGCATGCTCGGTAGATACCCATTCGCGGCGTCCGGCAAATGGGGGGTTCTGGGCAACTCTTCGCATAGATCAGGACAGAAAAGCCGACTTATAGCGAGAGCAAATGATCTTATGTGCTCGAATGCGGTTTGCCGGTCGTGCCCCGATATTCGTCGGAGCCTGCTGATACCTGTCGATTCCTTCGATACCCGCGGTCGAGGAGGCGTCCCATGCTCGGAAGGACCCGCCGGAACCGCGCGCTGGCCGGCGCCCTCGTCATCGCCGCCGCGGTGGCCGGCCCGGCCTGCGGGGGCGGCTACGGCTCGGGCGAGGGTCCTGCCGGGGTGGTCAGGGCCTCCTGGGGCGACCCGCAGCACCCGCTCGAGCCGGCCAACACCAACGAGGTGCAGGGCGGCAAGGTCCTCGACATGATCTTCCGGGGCCTCAAGCGCTACAACCCCGAGACCGGCCGCGCCGAGGACGCCATGGCCGAGTCGATCACCACCACGGACCAGCGGAACTTCACCGTCACCATCGAGGACGGCTGGACCTTCGGCGACGGCACCCCGGTGACCGCGCGGAGCTACGTGGACGCCTGGAACTACGGCGCCCACGTCGACAACGCCCAGGTCGCCAGCTACTTCTTCCAGTTCATCGACGGCTACGACGAGGTCCACCCGACGGAGGAGGGCGACCGGCCGACCGCCGACACCCTCAGCGGGCTGCGGGTGGTCGACGACCGCACCTTCACAGTCCGGCTCAGCGAGCCCTTCTCGCTCTGGCCCGACACCCTCGGCTACGCCGCCTACGCGCCGCTGCCCCGCTCCTTCTTCGAGGACCACGACGCCTGGCTGGCCAAGCCGGTCGGCAACGGCCCCTACCGGATCGACTCCTACCGCAAGAACCAGTCGATGAAGCTGGTGCGCAACGAGGAGTACGCGGGCGCCGACCGGGCCAGGAACAAGGGCGTCGAACTCCGCGTCTACACGGACAACAACACGGCCTACACCGATCTCCAGGCGGGCAACCTCGATCTGATCGACGACGTGCCGGCGGCCCAACTGGCCAACGCCGAGCGCGACCTCGGCGACCGGTACCTGAACCGGCCGGCCGGGATCATCCAGGCCGTCGCCTTCCCGCTCTACCACGACGACTGGCGCGGCGAGGACGGCGCGAAGCTGCGCCGCGGCCTCTCCATGGCCATCGACCGCGCGGCCATCACCAACCGGATCTACCACGACACCCGCACCCCGGCCTCCGACTTCACCTCGCCGGTGCTCGGCGCCGAGGGCGGCTGGCAGGAGGGCCTCTGCGGGGAGGTCTGCGAGTACCACCCCGACCGGGCCAGGGAGCTGATCGAGGAGGCGGGCGGCCTGCCAGGCGGCCGGGTCACCCTGACCTCCAACGTCGACACCGGCTCGCACCGGCAGTGGATGGACGCCGTCTGCAACAGCATCAACAACGCCCTGGACGACACGGGCGCCTGCACCGTCGAACCGGTGCCCACCTTCGCCGACTTCCGCAACCGGGTCGGCGACCGGAAGATGACCGGAATGTTCCGGTCCGGTTGGCAGATGGACTACCCGTTGATCCAGAACTTCCTTCAACCGATCTACTACACCGACGCCTCGTCCAACGACTCCGGCTACCGGAGCGACGAGTTCGACGAGGCGGTGGACCGGGCCAACGCCAGCCCGGACGAGGCCGGCGCCGTCCGGGCCTTCCAGGACGCCCAGGGCGTGCTGGTGCGCGACCTGCCCGCCATCCCGCTCTGGTACCAGAACGGCACGGCCGGCCACTCGGAGCGGGTCAGCGACGTGCGGCTCAACCCCTTCTCGGTGCCGGTCTTCACCGACATCCGGGTGAGCTGAGGCGCCGTGGCACGCTACCTGGTGAGACGACTGGCGCAGATGGTCCCGGTGTTCCTCGGCGCCACCTTCCTGATCTTCGTGATGGTCTACGCGCTCGGCGACCCGGTCACCGCGCTCTTCGGCGACCGCGGCCCCGACCCGGCCACCGCCGCCGCGCTGCGCGCCGAGTTCCACCTCGACGAGCCCGTGTGGCGGCAGTACCTGCTCTACATGGGGCAGATCTTCTCCGGCGACTTCGGCACCGCGTTCAACGGGGAACCCGTCACCGACCTGATGGGCCGGGCGTTTCCGATCAGCTTCCGGCTGATGGTGATCGCCCTGGTGCTCGAGATGATCCTCGGCATCGCCCTCGGCGTCGTCACCGGGCTGCGGCGCGGCCGCTCGCTCGACACCTCGGTGCTGATGCTCACGCTGGGCGTGATCGCCGTGCCGACGTTCGTGCTCGGCACCACGGCCCAGTACCTGTTCGGGGTCCGGCTCGGCTGGTTCAGCCCGGCCGTCAGCCCCGACCCCACGATCCGCGAGCTGCTGCTGCCCGGGCTGATCCTCTGCCTGGTGTCGCTCGCCTACGTCACCCGGCTGACCAGGACCTCCGTCGCCGAGAACGCCCGCGCCGACTACATCCGCACCGCCGTCGCCAAGGGCCTGCCGCGCCGCCGGGTGACGGTCCGCCACCTGCTGCGCAACTCGCTGATCCCGGTGGTCACCTATCTCGGCGCCGACATCGGCACGTTGATGGCCGGCGCCATCGTGACCGAGCGGATCTTCAACATCCAGGGCGTCGGCTTCCAGCTCTACCAGGGGATCCTCCGGCAGAACTCGGCGACGGTGGTCGGCTTCGTGGTGGTGCTCGTGCTGATCTTCCTGCTGGCCAACCTGCTCGTCGACGTCCTCTACGCCGTGCTCGACCCGAGGATCCGCTATGCCTGATGACCTGCCGGATGACCTGCCGGTCGGGCCCGCAGCGTCCGACTCACCGTCGTCCCCGGACGGCACGTCGCCGTCGCCGTCGCCTGCGGCGGGCGGGCCCGACGGTGCCGAGCCGCCGCCTGCGGCGGCTCCGGCCGATGCCGGCGCTGTGCGACCGGGTGACGGGTCGTCGGCCCCGACGCCTGCGGCGGGCGGTGCCGGTGCGTCCGGCTCGTCGTCGCCTGACGGCCCGGAGGTGTCGGCGCCGGCACCTGTCGCGGGCGGGGCCGATGACGGCGCTGTGCCGCCGGGCGACGGGCCGCCGGCGCGGCCGGTGCCGGTCGGGCCGGGCCCGTGCGACCTGTCGCCGATGTCGGTGGCCGCCTCAGCCGCCGTACCGCCGGACGACGTGCCGCCGGCGCCGGTGCCAACGCCTGTGGAGGGTGGGCCCGACGACGGCATGGCGCGGGCGTGTCCGCCAGGGCCTGGCGCGTCCGACCCGTCGCCGATGTCTGTGGCGGCCTCGGCCGCCGACGGCGCCGTTCCGCCGGACGACCTGCCGCCGGCGCCAACGCCTGCGGCGGGCGGGCCCGACGATGGCGTGGTGCCGGCGGGTGACCGGGAGCCGGCCGTGCCGGTGGAGGCCGGGACGTCGGGCCCGTCGTCGCCGGACCGTACGTCGCCGTCGCTGACGCCGGCCGACCCTGCGGCGGCTTCGGTTGATGCCGGTGCGGCGCCGGTGGGCGATCGGGAGCCGGCCTCGCCAGCGGCAGCGCCGCCGCCTGCGGCGGGCGGACCCGACGACGGCACCGCGTCGCCGGCGCCTGACGGCGCTGCGGCCGGGGACTCGGCCCCGGCCTCGGCCAGGCCGGCGGATTCGCCGCCTGGCGGCCCGGCATCGCCGGCGTCCGCGCGGGGGTTGTGGACGGATGCCTGGCATGACCTGCGGCGCAACCCGGTGTTCGTCGTGTCCGCGTCGCTGATCCTCTTCCTGCTGGTGATCGCCCTGTGGCCGGGGCTGATCGCCGGGCAGGATCCGCAGCGTTGTGAGCTCGGCCGCTCGCTTCAGGGGCCGAGTGCCGAGCACTGGTTCGGCTTCGACACGCAGGGGTGCGACGTGTACACCCGCACCGTGTACGGCGCTCGCGCCTCGATCGCGGTCGGGGTCTGCGCCACCCTGGGCGTGGCCGTCCTCGGCACGGTGGTCGGCGGCCTCGCCGGCTTCTTCGGTGGCTTCTGGGACGGGCTGCTCTCCCGGCTCACGGACGTCTTCTTCGGCATCCCGATGGTGCTCGGCGCGATCGTCTTCCTCTCCATGGTCACACTGACCGGCATCTGGCCGGTGGTCGTGGTGATCGCCGCGCTCAGCTGGCCGCAGATCGCCAGGATCGCCCGCGGCGCGGTGCTCACCGCCAAGGAGCACGACTACGTGCAGGCCGCCAGGGCGCTGGGCGCCGGCACCCCCAGGGTGCTGCTGCGGCACATCCTGCCCAACGCGATCGCGCCGGTCATCGTGATGGCCACGATCATGCTCGGCACCTTCATCGCGCTGGAGGCCACGCTCAGCTACCTCGGCGTCGGCCTCAAACCGCCCAGCGTCTCGTGGGGCGTCGACATCTCGGCCGCCTCCGACGGCATGCAGTTCCGCAACGCCCCGCACATCCTCTTCTATCCGGCCGCGGCGCTCAGCGTCACCGTGCTGGCCTTCATCATGCTCGGCGACGCGGTACGCGACGCCCTCGATCCCAAGCTCCGCTGATCACAGAACCGCCAGAACCCGTCGAAAGGCGCACCTGCCCATGCTGCTCGAAGTCCGGGACCTGAGCGTGGAGTTCGACACCCGCGACGGGGTGGTCAGGGCCGTGGACGGGGTCGGCTTCGAGGTGGCGGCCGGCGAGACGCTCGCGGTGCTCGGCGAGTCCGGGTCAGGCAAGTCGGTGACCGCGCGGGCCGTGATGGGCATCCTGGAGAGCCCGCCAGGACGGATCACCGGCGGGCGGGTGCTGTTCCAGGGGCGCGACCTGCTCACCCTCTCCGCCGAGGAGCGCCGGCGGATCCGGGGCGAGCGGATGGCGATGATCTTCCAGGACGCGCTCTCCGCGCTCAACCCGGTGCTGACCGTGGGCTTCCAGCTGGCCGAGATGTTCCGGGTGCACCGCGGCATGTCGCGCAAGGACGCCAGGGCCAGGGCCGTCGAGCTGATGGACCGGGTGCGCATCCCGGCGGCGAGGGAGCGGGCCGGCGACTACCCGCACCAGTTCTCCGGCGGCATGCGGCAGCGCGTCATGATCGCGATGGCGCTGGCCCTGGAGCCCGAGCTGATCATCGCGGACGAGCCGACCACCGCGCTCGACGTGACGGTGCAGGCCCAGGTGATGGACCTGCTGGCCGAGCTGCGGCGCGAGTACCGGATGGGGCTGATCCTGATCACCCACGACCTGGGCGTGGTCGCCGACGTCGCCGACCGGATCGCGGTGATGTACGCCGGGCGGATCGTGGAGCAGGCGCCGGTGCGCGAGCTGTACCGCAGGCCGGCGCACCAGTACACCCGCGGGCTGCTCGAGTCGGTGCCGCGGCTCGACCGCAAGGGCCGGGAGCTGGCCGCGATCCGGGGGCTGCCGCCCAGCCCGTCGCGGGTGCCGAGCGGCTGCGCCTTCCACCCGCGCTGCCCGGTGGCCCGCGAGATGTGCCGGGCCGATCCGGTGCCGCCGCTCTACCAGGTGCGGGTGGCGGCCGAGCCGGCGGCGGACGTGGCGGGCAGGACGAGCGCCTGCCACTTCTGGAAGGAGACGGTCGGTGGTTGAGCCGTGGGGCAGGAGCGAGCCGATCCTCCAGGTGCGGGGCCTGGCCAAGCACTTCCCGCTGACCCAGGGCGCGTTGCTCAGGCGCCAGGTCGGCGCGGTGCGCGCCGTCGACGGGGTCTCCTTCGACCTGCGGGCCGGCGAGACGCTGGGGATCGTGGGGGAGTCGGGGTGCGGGAAGTCCACCGTGGCGCGGCTGTTGGTGAGCCTGGAGCGGCCCACGGCCGGCGAGATCCGCTACCGCGGCGAGGACGTCGCCAAACTGTCGGCGCGGGCGCTGCGGGCGGTGCGCCGGAACATCCAGATGGTGTTCCAGGACCCCTACACCTCGTTGAATCCGCGGATGACGGTGGGGGATATCGTCGGGGAGCCCTTCGAGATTCATCCCGAGGTCGCGCCGAAGGGCGACCGGCGGCGCCGGGTGCGGGAACTCCTCGACGTGGTCGGGCTCGATCCCGAGTATCTGAACCGGTATCCGCACCAGTTCTCCGGCGGGCAGCGGCAGCGCATCGGCATCGCGCGAGGCCTCGCGCTCAATCCGGAGATCATCGTGGCCGACGAGCCGGTCTCGGCGCTCGACGTCTCGGTGCAGGCGCAGGTGATCAACCTGATGGGGCGGCTCCAGCGGGAGTTCGGCCTCTCCTATGTGTTCATCGCCCACGACCTTTCGGTGGTGCGTCATATCTCGGACCGGGTCGCGGTGATGTACCTGGGGAAGATCGTGGAAATCGGTTCGGACCGGGAAATCTACGAACACCCCACGCATCCCTACACCCAGGCGCTGCTCTCCGCGGTTCCGACGCCGGATCCCGGCGCGAGCCGGCGTGACGAGCGGATCATTCTGGTGGGGGACGTGCCTTCGCCGGCCGATCCGCCCTCGGGATGCCGTTTCAGAACCCGCTGTTGGAAGGTGGGGGAGCGGTGCGCGGAGTCTGCGCCGCCGCTGGCCGTGCCTCTGGCATTCGCGGCAGCGACGGACGCGGCCCGCCACGAGTCCGCCTGTCACTACGCGGCGGAGGGCTAGCGGGTGCGCCGTCGTGCAACCGGGGCGGTGGACTCTCGGCCGCACCGCCCCGGTCTACGGCACCCGCACGGCCGTACCGCCTCAGTCTGAGACGTTCGCATATCGGTGTAGCGTCTGGCAGGTTGCCGCCTTGTTAACACCCCGGGGTCCTCGTTTGTCGGCACATTTCCGAAAGCATCCGACCCCGTCAAGCACGATTCTGCGTCAATCCGCATAACCTCGGCTCACTATTCGACCATCATAGGTTGATACCACTGCTACCTCTTGACGGGTTAGTCAGTGCCTTGCCACAGTCCCGCTCTACACGCATCGCGTCATGCGACCACAGTCGGGGGGACTTGATGTCCAGCCAAACCGAGGCCGTCGAGGCCGAACTGGTAGGGCGTTCGCCGGGGCAGCTGATGTGGCGTCGTTTTCGGCGCGACCGGGTCGGCGTCATATCCGCCTGCGTCGTGGTGCTGTTCTTCGCGCTCGGCCTCCTCGCCCCCGTGATCTCCGGGCTCTACGGCAAGGACCCCTACACCAGGTACGGGCAGTTGGAGCAGGGCCTGCTCAACCAGTACGGATATCCCGTCAAGCCCAACGGCGGAATCGACGGTGAATTCTGGTTCGGCATCGAGCCCTTCACCGGCCGCGACGTACTGACGACGCTGCTCTACGGAATACGCACCTCGCTGCTCATCGCCCTCGCGGTGACCGTGCTCGCCGTGCTCACCGCCATCGTCCTCGGTATCGCGGCCGGTTATCTCGGCGGCCGCTGGGACTTTCTCATCAGCCGCTTCATCGACCTGCTGATGGCCTTTCCGCAGCAGCTGTTCTTCGTGGCCTTCCTGCCGATCATCGCCACCCTCTTCGTGGACCCGAGGGAGGAGACCCCCACCTACGTCAAGGTCGTCTCCATCATCCTGGTGCTCTGGGCCCTGGGCTGGATGACCCTGGGCCGCATCCTGCGCGGCGCCACCCTCGCCCTGCGGGAACGGGAGTTCATCGAGGCGGCCCGGATCAGCGGCGCCTCCCCCTGGCGGATCATCCGCCGGGAGCTGCTGCCCAACGTCGTCTCGCCGATGCTGGTGCAGGCCACCTACATGCTGCCCAACTTCGTGACCACGGCGGCCGCCCTCTCCTTCCTCGGCGTGGGCCTCACCGAACCCACCCCCGACTGGGGCCGGATGTTCGCCACCGCCGCCGAGGTCTACCGCAGCGACATCACCTACATGTTCTTCCCCGGTGTCTCCATGGTGATCTTCGTGGTCGCCTTCAACCTCCTGGGGGATTCGGTCCGGGACGCGTTCGACCCCAAGACCGTGCGCCATGGCTCCGCCGGTTGACCGCTCGAGCCAGGACCGCGGGACGCCCCGGCCCGCACCGCGAGAACCGAGAACTCCGTTGACCTTCGTACAGCCGACCAACGAACGGGCAGGTGGGAACGTACCGATGAGCACCAGAGCACCACGCAGAGCACGCGCCGCCGCAGTCTCCCTGGCCATGGCGGGGGCACTGGTCCTCAGCGCCTGCAGCAGCGGCGGAGGCGGCGGCCCCGCCGAGGAGGGCGAGGAGTCCGCGGGGCCCGAGACCTCGGCGGCGATCTCCTTCGGCGACGTCGCGGCCTCCACCGGGCCCGCCGAGGAAGTGCCGGGCGCCACCCAGGGCGGCACCGTCCAGGTGCTCCAGCAGACCTCGCCCGACCACCTGGACCCGGCCCAGATCTACGTCTCCCACGAGTCCAACATCGCCCGCCTGATCCACCGCGGCCTCACCTACGTGCGGCTCGACAACGAGGGGAACTACACGGTGGTCGGCGACCTGGCCACCGACTCGGGCACGGTCTCCGACGACGGCCGCACCTGGACGTACACCCTCAAGGAAGACATCTTCTTCAACGACGGCACGCCGATCACCTCGGCCGACCTCCGGCACACCTTCGAGCGGCAGTTCGCGCCGTTCATCACCCAGGGCCCCAGCTACGTCCAGCAGTGGCTGGCCGGCACCGGCGGCGCCGACTACCGCGAACTGCTGCCCGAGGGCCCCTACGAGGGCGACCACCTGCCCGACTCGGTGCTGGAGACCCCGGACGACCGGACCATCGTCTTCCACTTCCAGGAGCCGCAGAACGACCTGCCGTACGCCCTCGCCACCCCCGGCTACGCGGTGGTCTCGGCCGAGGGCGACACCCAGGAGGCGTACGACCAGGACCCGGTCACCTCGGGCCCGTACCAGATCGAGGACTACCGCTCGGGCCGCTCGATGACCCTGACCCGCAACGAGTACTGGCAGCCGGAGACCGACCCGGCGCGCAACGCCTACCCGGACAGCTACGAGATCTCGTTCGGCCACAGCCTGGAGGACTCCACCGCCCGGCTGATGGCCGACAACGGCGACAACCAGTACGCCACCAGCTTCAACAACGGCCTGGACGCCGGCAACGGCCCCACCGTGATGGAGGACGCGGAGATCCGCGAGCGGCTGGTCGACGGCTTCCAGCCCTACGTCGCCACCCTGGCGATCAACGTGGACCGGGTCACCGACGAACGGGTCCGCGAGGCGATCATCCGCGCCGTGCCGCTCAACGGCGTCCTCAACGCCTACGGCGGCACCATCGGCGGCCAGTACGCGGGCGGCATCGTCTCGCCGCTGCTGCCCGGCTACCAGGAGGACTACGACCCGTTCGGCAAGCTCGCCAACCCACAGGGCGACGTCGAGGGCGCCCGCGCGCTGCTGGAGGAGGCCGACGCCGTCGGCTACCAGCTCAACTACGTCAACAACACGGCCCCCGAGGACCAGCAGGCCGCGGTCGCCATCGCGGACGCCCTGGAGTCCGCCGGCTTCGACGTCAACCGCACCGAAGTGCCGCCGGAGACCTACTACGACACCATCGGCGTGGTCGACAGCGAGCTGGACATCTACCGCAGCAGCTGGGGCCACGACTGGCTCTCCGCCGCCACCGTGATCCCGCCGCTCTTCGACGGCCGGCAGATCCAGGACGGCGCCTCCAACTACAGCCACCTGAACGACGAACACGTCAACTCGGAGATCGACCGGATCCGGACCATCACCGACCCGGCGGAGGCCGCCGAGGAGTGGGTCGGGCTCAGCCAGTACATCCAGGAGGAGACCCTGTCGTTCGTGCCGACATTCTACTACCGGCAGACCATCCTGCACGGT
Organism: Streptomyces mayteni; assembly: GCF_054783955.1. Classification (NCBI taxonomy): domain Bacteria; kingdom Bacillati; phylum Actinomycetota; class Actinomycetes; order Kitasatosporales; family Streptomycetaceae; genus Streptomyces; species Streptomyces mayteni. The sequence goes on from NZ_BAAGPR010000043.1 coordinate 44,386, forward strand.
TCCCGAATAGGCGGCGCCACCTTCAACGACGACCTCGGCACCATCGACATGCAACGGCTCTTCGTCATCCAGGACGAGGGCTAGACCACGGCCGGGACGGGGCCAGGTCCTGTCCTGTCGGTCTTGTCGGGCCCGGCAAGATCGGCAGGACAGGGCCTACCGCCCCGGCCCGGCGCCCGTTCCCCGGCCAGGCCGACACCGAAGGCTGCTACCGACGATGCTCCGCTTCCTCCTCAGGCGATCGCTCGGCGCCGTCGCCATCCTGGTGATCATCAGCGCCGTCACGTTCTTCCTCTTCTACGCGATCCCGCGCAACCCCGCGCTGCTCGCGTGCGGCAAGGGCATCTGCACCGACGAGCAACTCGCGGTCGTCGAGGCCAACCTGGGCATCGACCGGCCGGTCCCGGTGCAGTACTGGGAGTACATGGTCGGGATCTTCGCGGGCCGCGACTTCCCCGCAGGACACTGCCCGGCGCCCTGCCTCGGCTTCTCCTTCCGGAACAACACCCCGGTCCTCGACACCATCCTCGACCGGCTGCCCACCACGGTCTCGCTCACCGTGGGCGGCGCGGTGGTCTTCCTCACCCTCGGCCTGGCCCTCGGCATGCTGGCCGCCTGGCGGCAGGGCGGGCTGCTCGACAAGACCATGAGCTCCACCTCGCTGGTGGTCAGCTCGATGCAGATCTACTTCCTCGGCCCGCTGGCGCTCGCCATGCTCGTCTACAACAACCAGATCCTGCCGCAGCCGACCTACGTGCCGTTCACCGACGACCCGCTCGGCTGGTTCCAGGGGTTGCTGCTGCCGTGGCTGGTTCTGGCCACCATCTTCACCGCCAACTACACCCGCATGGCCAGGGCCACCCTGATCGAACAGCTCCAGGAGGACCACGTGCGCACCGCGCGGGCCAAGGGCATGAGCCCCCGCTTCGTGTTCTTCCGCTACGCCTGGCGCGGCTCGCTGATACCCATCGTCACCATCTTCGGCATCGACCTCGGCTCGCTCTTCGGCGGCGCCATGATCACCGAGTTCACCTTCGCGCTCCCCGGACTCGGCCGGCTCGCCGTGGACTCCGTCACCCAGTCCAACCTCCCCATGCTGATGGGCGTGATGCTCTTCGCCGCCCTGATGATCGTCCTCTTCAACATCGTCGTCGACGCCTGCTACGCGCTCATCGACCCGCGCGTGCGGCTGGCCTAGGAGCTGACCGACGTGACCACCACAAGTCAGGCCCCGGACGGCGAGACCGCCGGCACGACCACGGGGGCGGCCGAGGGCCCCTTCCTCTCCGTGCGCGACCTGCGCGTGCACTTCGCCACCGAGGACGGCACCGTCCGGGCCGTCGACGGGCTCTCCTTCGACGTCGAACGCGGCAGGACCCTCGGCATCGTCGGCGAGTCGGGCTCCGGCAAGTCGGTCGCCAACCAGGCCGTGCTCGGCCTGCACAACCCGAGCAACACGTCGATATCCGGCCAGATCCTGCTGGACGGCGAGGACGTGACCACCGTCGGCGAACGCCGACTCGAACGGCTCCGCGGCAACAAGGTCGCCATGATCTTCCAGGACCCGCTCACCGCGCTCTCGCCCTACTACACCGTGGGCCGGCAGATCGGCGAGCCCTTCCGCAAACACCGCGGCGCCACCAGGCGCGAGGCGCGCGAGCGCGCCATCGACATGCTCGGCAGGGTCGGCATCCCCCACCCGCGGCGGCGCGTCGACGACTACCCGCACCAGTTCTCCGGCGGCATGCGGCAACGCGCCATGATCGCCATGGCCCTGGTCTGCGACCCCGACCTGCTGATCGCCGACGAGCCGACCACCGCGCTCGACGTGACCGTGCAGGCCCAGATCCTCGACCTGCTGCTCGAACTCCAGCGGGAGTTCGGCTCGGCGATCATCATGATCACCCACGACCTGGGCGTGGTCTCCCGCGTCTCCGACGACATCCTGGTGATGTACGGGGGCCGCGCCGTCGAGCGGGGCGCCGCCCGCGAGGTGCTGAGCCGCCCCCAACACCCGTACACCTGGGGGCTGCTGAGCTCGATGCCGCGGCTCGGCGGCGACGTGGGCCAGGACCTCGTGCCCATCACCGGCTCGCCGCCCAGCCTGCTCTCCCCGCCGCCCGGCTGCCCCTTCGAGCCCCGCTGCGGCTTCACCGGCGAGGTCGAGCCGCACCGGTGCGCCACCGAGCGACCCGACCTGCCGGCGGGCCGCGGCGCCGCCTGCCACCTCACGGGCGAGCAGCGCCGCGCGCTGTTCGTCGAACGGATCCGGCCCCGACTGCGCTAAGGACGAACTGACCGATGACCACCGAGCTCATGACCGTGACCGGCCTCACCAAGTACTTCCCGGTCCGCGGCGGCTTCCCCATCCGGCGGACCGTGGGCGCCGTCAAGGCCGTCGACGGGCTCGACCTCACCGTGCGCGAGGGCGAGAGCTTCGGTCTGGTCGGCGAGTCGGGCTGCGGGAAGTCGACCACCGGCCGGCTGCTGGCCCGGCTGATCCCCCCGACCGGCGGCAGCATCGTCTACCGCGGCCAGGACATCACGCGGGCCGGACGCCGCGCGATGGCGCCGATCCGCTCCGAGATCCAGATGATCTTCCAGGACCCCTACTCGTCGCTCAACCCCCGGCAGACCGTGGGCACGATCATCGGCGGGCCGATGGAGATCAACGGGATCGCCCCGCCCGGCGGCCGGGAGCGCCGGGTCCGCGAGCTGCTGGAGACCGTCGGCCTCAACCCCGAGCACTACAACCGCTTCCCGCACGAGTTCTCCGGCGGCCAGCGGCAACGCATAGGCGTGGCGCGGGCGTTGGCGCTCGAACCCCGGCTGATCATCGCCGACGAGCCCGTCTCCGCCCTCGACGTCTCCATCCAGGCCCAGGTGGTCAACCTGCTGCGGCGGGTCCAGCGCGACCTGGGCATCGCCTTCCTCTTCATCGCCCACGACCTGGCCGTGGTGCGACACTTCTCGCAGCGGGTCGCCGTCATGTACCTCGGCAAGATCGTCGAACTCGGCGACCGCGAGGCGATCTACGCGCGCCCGAGGCACCCGTACACCCACGCCCTGCTCTCCGCCGTGCCCGAGGTGCGGCTCGCCCCCGAGGAGGGCGAGGAGCCGCCCCCGGCGCGCGAGCGCATCCGGCTCGAGGGCGACGTGCCCTCGCCGTCGGATCCGCCCTCCGGCTGCCGCTTCCGCACCCGATGCTGGAAGGCCGCCGCGAAGTGCGCCACCGAGGAGCCGCCGCTGGTCCGGCTGTCGGGCGACGCCGAGGGCCACCTCACGGCCTGCCACTTTCCCGAGGAGGGCACCACGGTGGCCGCACCGATCTCGGACGCCCCGGCGGTCACGCCCTGAACCAGGGGGTGATCACCTCCACGCCGGGGGCGTGCGCCCCTCCTCTGCTCCCGTGCACCGCGACATGCTCACCGAGATGATCGTTATGATCCATCGCGCGTGGTGGGTAAGACACTTCCAAGCAAGAACGGACGCGTCGCTGGCCTGCCCTGAACCGGGCACGACTTCATGGAGGTGATCTTGGGTGGCGCTTTCCGTCTCCGCGGTACTGCTACTCGCGGTCATTGTCGTACTGCTGGTCAGGAGGGCTGGCCTGAACGTCATGCATGCGATCGTCTGCGTGCTGTTCGGCTTCTACCTCTCGAGCTCGAACATGGCTCCGACCATCAACGACTTCAGCAACGGCATCGCCAACATGATCAGTTCCCTCAGTTTCTGAGGGTGCCCCCCGGTCACCGGCCGCCCCGCCCCGGCGGGCGGCCCCCGGGGACGTAAGCTCGCCCGCATGAGTTCCGGCCAGGCGGGTGTGCTGCTGGTCCACGCGCACCCCGACGACGAGTCGATCAACAACGGCGCGACCATGGCCGCCTGCGCGGCCGCCGGCGTCCCTGTGACGCTGGTCACCTGCACGCTCGGCGAGGAGGGTGAGGTCATCCCGCCCGCGCTGGCCCACCTCGCCGCCGACCGCGACGACACCCTCGGCCCGCACCGGGCCGGGGAGCTCGCCGCCGCGATGCGCGCCCTCGGCGTCGCCGACCACCGGCTGCTCGGCGGCGCGGGCCGCTGGCGCGACTCGGGGATGCTCGGCCTCCCGCAGAACGACCGCCCCGACGCCTTCTGGCGCGCCGACCTCGCCGAGGCCGCCGCCGCCCTCGCCGCAGTGATCGACGAGGTGCGCCCCCGGGTCCTCGTCACCTACGACCCGAACGGCGGCTACGGCCACCCCGACCACATCCAGGCCCACCGGGTCGCCATGCGCGGCGCCGAGGCCGCCGCCCACCGGGTCGACCGGGTGCTGTGGAACTGCGTGCCGCGCGGCGCGGCCGAGACCGCGCTCGCCGGCCTGCGGGCCGCGGGGGCCGGCCGCTTCGCCGGCGTCGCCGAGGTCGCCCACGTCCCAGGCGTCGTCCCCCAGGACCAGGTGGCCCTGGCCCTCCGGCCCACCCCGGAGGCGCTGGCCGCCAAGCGGGCCGCCATGGCCGCGCACGCCACCCAGGTCGAGGTCGACGGCCAGCACGACGTGTTCGCCCTCTCCAACGGCCTCGCCCAGCCGCTGTGGGCGGTCGAGTACTACCGGCTGGCCGCCGGGACGCCGTTCCCGCCGGGCGCCACCCACCTCCTCGCCGGGCTGGACGAGGCCGACCAGGCCGCGGGGGAGGGCGCGTGAGGATCCTGGCCCACCTGGCGCTCGGCGCGCTCGGCGTGCTGGCCGGCGTGGCCGGCTCGCTGGCCCAGGGCGGCTGGGCGCCGCTCGGCCTGCTGCTCGCCCTCGGCGGCTCCGCCGGGCTCTTCTGGGGCGGCGCCCTGCTCACCCGCAGCCGGGTCGGCGCCGCGGCCCCCGCCGCCGGCTGGGCGGTGGCCGTGCTGTCGCTCACCGTCAACCGGCCGCAGGGCGACTTCGTCTTCGCCGCCGGCACCGGCAGCTACCTGTTCCTGCTCGGCGGGATGACGCTGGCCGTCGCCTCCGCCGCGCTCGCCCCGAGCGACCGGCCGCTGTTCCTCTTCTCACCCGACCCCGCGGCCCGGCGGACGGAGCACGGTAGGATCGGGCACAACAGGGACAAGTCGCCGCCGGAGCAGGGTCGTTGACCCTCGTCGGAGTGGATCGACGGTGAACCGCGCGGGCCGCCATCCCGTGTACGGATGTGCCAATCCTGTGGTGGGGCCGTCCCGCGGCTCCGTCCCCAGTATCGTGGGGCCAGTCGCCCGCGCCCGGTCCGCCCGGGACGGACGGCGATGGCCAACCGGGAGATCCTGCCTTGAGTCGAGAAACTGACAGCCCATCCCCCAGTCCCCTGGGGGGGGATGGCGACGCCCGCCCGGGAGCCCCGCAGGCGGAGGAGAAGAAGACCGAGACCACGATGACGACCCGCGCCAGGATCAACATCCCAGGATCCCGGCCGATTCCGCCCATCGTGGTGCGGGAGCCCGTCAACGAGTCGGCCATGAGCGCCACGTCCCCGCCCGCGCCCGCCCCGTCGACCGCCGCCGAGCCGGCGGCCCAGGGCGGCGCCGTGGGCGGCGGGAAGCCGGCGGGCAAGAAGACCAGTTCCTGGTTCGAGCCGCGCAAGACGCCGCCGTCCAGGGCCGGTTCCGCGGCGGACCACACGCCGTCCGGCGGGCACCCCGTGGTCACCGAGACCCCGCCGTCCGGCCTGCCAGGCGTGGTCGGGCATCCGGGCCAGGGGAGCGCCCCGGGCGGCGAGCCGGGGGCCGGCTGGGCGCGGGTGCCGCAGCGCACCGACACCCCGGCCGGCGGCATCCCGCAGCTGCCGCCCCGCCCGGTCGGCACCGGCGGCCCCTCCGGCCCCACCGTGGGCCCGATGACCGGCACCATGCCGCTGCCGACCCGCGAGCCGCTCGGCGGCCCGCACGCGAACGAGGAGCCGGACGGCTCCACCATGGACCTCGGCGGCCCGTTCCCGCCCCCGCCGCCCTCCGACGCGCTGGCCGCGACCGGGCCCATGCCCCGCATCTCGGACAGCACGGGGCCGATGCCGCGGATCACCGAGGCCACCGGGCCGATGCCGCGGATCACCGAGAGTACCGGGCCGATGCCCAGGATCTCCGACACCTCAGGATCCATCCCCCGGCTGGCGGCCGGCGGTTCGGCCTTCCCCCCGGTGACCCAGCGCACCCCCGTGCCCGCCCCGCCTCCCGAACTCGTCGAGGAGCCCGAGCCCTCGGCGCCCAAGCCGCCGGCCCCGGCCAAGCGCAAGGGCCGCTCGAAGACCCGGCTGCTGGTCGTCGGCGTGCTCGGCCTCGCCGTCGCGGCCTACGGCGTCGGCCTCTTCATGTCCCCGCAGGACGTGCCGCGTGGCACCACCGTGCTCGGCGTCGACGTCGGCGGCCTCAGCTCCCAGGAGGCGCAGAGCCGGCTCGAGACCGAGCTGGACGCGGCCAACAACACGCCGCTCACGATCCTGGTCGGCGAGCAGGAGATCGAGCTCAAGCCGAGCGTCGCCGGCCTCGCGGTGGACGTCGAGGGCACCGTCCGCGCCGTCTCAGGGCAGGACTACAGCCCGGTCTCGGTCTTCGGCTCGCTGATCGGCGCCGAGCGCGTGGAGAACGCGGTGTTCGCGGTCGACCGCGAGAAGCTGACCGTCGCCCTCCAGGACGTCGTGGGCACCTCGGGCGGCGCGGGCCCCGTCGAGGGCACCGTGGTCTTCGAGAACGGCGAGGCCATCGGCCGCGCCGGCGAGCCGGGCGGCGCGATCGACGTGCGCACCGCGGCGGACGCCGTCGAGGCGGCCTTCCGGGAGCGGGCGGCCAGCGGGCGCAACCCGGCCGTCGAACTGCCGGTCACCACCCAGGAGCCCGCCGTCGGCGAGGAGCAGATCCAGCAGGCCCTCACCGAGTTCGCCGAGCCGGCGATGTCGGGCTGGGTCTGGCTGATGGCCGGGAACGCGGAGCCGCTGCCCATGAGCCCGGGCACCATCGACGACTTCCTCTCCATGGCGCCAGGCGAGTCCGGCGCGCTCCAGCCGGTGATCGACACCGAGGCGCTGGCCGAGATCTACGGTGGCCGCTTCGACGGCGTCACGATCGACGCGGGAGGCGGCCCGGTGCCGATGACCGTGGACCACGCCGCCGCCGCGCTGATCCCGGCGCTCCGCGAGACCGCCGCCGTGGACGACGGCCCAGGCCGCCGGGAGGCCATCGTCGAGGGCGCCGTCGGCCCCTGACCGCACCCCGCGCCGGTCGCCTAGGCGACCGGCGCGGTCCGGTAGTGGTAGTGGTGGTGGTCGGCGAAGCCCAACCCGTCGTACAGCGTGCGCGCCGGCGCGTTGTCGGCCTCCACCTGGAGATAGGCGGCGCTCGCGCCCTCCGTGAGCGCCGCGCGGGCCAGTTCGCGCATCAACGCGGTGGCCACGCCGGCCCTGCGGTGCGCCGGCTCGACGCGGATCGCCGCGAACCCCGCCCACCGCCCGTCCACGACGCAGCGGCCCACCCCGGCCAGCCCGCCGTCGCCCGCCCTGGCCACCGCGAACAGCGGCGCCCGGCCGCTCGTCAGCACCAGCCTGGCGGCCTCCGGCGCCTCGGCGGCACGCGGGAACCCGGCCAGCCAGTCATCCGTCGGCTCCCGGCCCACCTCGACCCGCACCCCGGCCGCCAGATCGGCCAGCGGGGCGAGCGCCGCCACCCGCACCGTCGAGTGGCCGCCGGCCTCCCAGCCGCGCTCCGCCAGCTCCGCGGCCAACCGCTCGCCCGCGCCGTCGGCGCCCGTGGTGAGCTGCAACGACGTTGGCAGCCCGCGCGCCGCGAACCAGGCCCCCAGCCGGTCCAGATCCGGGGCCGTCTCCCGCAGCGGCACGGCCGAGTTGGCCCGCCGCGTCCAGCCGCCGCAGGCCCGCGCCAGCCAGCCGCCGATCTCCTCGACGTCAGGACCGCACCAGCCTCGGGCGGCCACCAGCGTCAGCTCCCCGACGCCCGCCGCGGGCACTCCGCGCCGCCGCGCCGGGGTCGGCGGCACCACCTTGCCGGCCACCAGATCGGCCTCCGCGAGCCGCACGATCCGACCGTCACGCCGCGTCACGCTCAGCTCCCCGCCGGCCCAGGACGTCAGCACGCCGACGGTGTCCGTGAATCGCGCGCCGGGCTCCCGCGCGCCGGTCAACGTCCGCACGGATACGCGTTTTCCCACGTCAGCGCGGGTAATCCGGACGATAAGGTGTCCGCTCGTGGTGAACTCCACCGTCTAGCCAGCCCCCTGAAGGTCACGCTGTTGTCCTGACCGGAGATACTAGGGCTGAGCACCGACGACGCCGCGCTCCCGCGCGCCATCAGGCGGACCGCCGCCCCCAACGAGGAGGACTGACAGCGTGACCTACGTCATCGCGGAGCCTTGTGTCGACCTGAAGGACAAGGCATGCATCGAGGAATGCCCTGTCGACTGCATCTATGAGGGGGAGCGCGCCCTCTACATCCACCCCGACGAGTGCGTCGACTGCGGTGCTTGCGAGCCGGTCTGCCCGGTGGAGGCCATCTTCTACGAGGACGACGTCCCCGAGGAGTGGAAGGACTACTACAAGGCCAACGTCGAGTTCTTCGACGAGCTCGGCTCGCCCGGTGGGGCCAGCAAGCTCGGCCTGATCGAGCGCGACCACCCGCTGATCGTCGCGCTGCCCCCGCAGCAGCACGACGAGTGACATCCTGGCCTCCTTGCGTGTCAGCGGTCCCGTGCGGCACCAGCCGTACGGGACCGGAGCTTTTCCGCAAGAGGCCGCCCAGCCCGTGAGAGAGTGAGCCACCCCGTGTCGTCGTCCCGTGTCTCAGCCCGCCTGCCGGTCTTCCCCTGGGACCGCCTCGAGCCCTACAAGGCCACGGCGGCCGCGCATGACGGCGGCATCGTCGACCTGTCCGTCGGCACCCCGGTCGACCCGGTGCCCCAGCTGATCAGGGCCGCGCTGGCGGCCGCCGCCGACAGCCCCGGCTACCCCACCGTCTGGGGCACCTCGACGCTGCGCGAGGCGATCCTGGGCTGGCTGGCCCGCCGCACCGGCGCCGCCGGCCTCGACCACCAGAACGTGCTGCCGGTGATCGGCTCCAAGGAACTGGTCGCCGCGCTCCCCGCCCAGTTGGGGCTCGGCCCGGGCGACCGGGTCGCCTACCCGGAGCCGGCCTACCCGACCTACGAGGTGGGCGCCCGCCTGGCCCGCGCCGAGCCGGTGCCCTACCGGGGCGACCCGACCGAGCTCGACCCGGCGGGGCTGCGGCTGCTCTGGCTCAACTCGCCAGGCAACCCGACAGGTCGGGTGCTCTCCGCCGAGCGGCTGCGGGCGATCGTGTCCTGGGCGCGGGAGCACGGCGTGCTGGTCTTCAGCGACGAGTGCTACCTGGAGCTCGGCTGGGAGAGCGACCCGGTGTCGGTGCTCCACCCCGACGTCTGCGGCGGCGACCCGACCGGGATCGTGGCCGTCCACTCGCTCTCCAAGCGGTCCAACCTGGCCGGCTACCGGGCCGCCTTCCTCGCCGGCGACCGGGCCGTCCTCGGCGAGCTGCTCGGCGTCAGGAAGCACGCCGGGATGATGCTGCCGGCGCCCGTCCAGGCGGCGATGGCCGCCGCCCTCGGCGACGACGCGCACGTCGCGGAGCAGCGGGCCCGCTACGCGGCCAGGCGCGCGGCCCTGCGGGGCGCGCTGACCGGCCGCGGCTTCCGGATCGAGCACAGCGAGGCGTCGCTCTACCTCTGGGCCACCAGGGGCGAGCCCTGCTGGGACACGGTGGGCGAGCTCAGCAAGGAGGGCATCCTGGTGGCGCCAGGCGAGTTCTACGGCACGGCGGGCGAGCGGTTCGTCCGGGTGGCGTTCACCGCCACCGACGAGCGGGTCGCCGAGGCGGTGCGCCGGCTGTCGTGACCGCCGCCGGGCGGCTGGTGCACGACGGCCGGCGGCGGCCAGGTCAGAGCAGCGAGATGTCGTTCATCTTGTCGTCGACGGTGGGCACGTTCGCCAGGAAGTCCTCCACGGTCGGCGGCTCGCCGGTCACCGTGGTGACGACGTCCTCGACCAGCGGCGGCCCGTCCTGCGCGGCGCTCTGGGCGACGTCGCGGACGACCGGCATCAGCACCGGCATCGCCTCCATGACCACCGGCCCCACGAGCCGCTCGACCGTCGGCGTCGCCAGCTCGTTCAGCGTGGTCGCCGCCTCGTTGACCGTCTGTTCGTCCATGGCGAGCAGCTCGGTGGCGCTCCCCAGACCGTTCGCGTTCGGGTTCAGCGCCGGCCCGGCCGCGTGGGCCTGGCCGGCCGCGGCGACGGGCGCGGCGGTGGCCGCGAGCAGCAGCGCGGCCTTGGCCATGCGCTTCCTGAGGGGGTTCGTCATGATGCTCCTTCACCCGGGGCTTCGCCCTGGGATTCGCCCTGAGATGGACCCTGAGTGAGACGCCGTCACGGCGGAGGCGTCGTCATGGCGCTGTGCCTATCGGTCCCGGGCGGGCCGAGGTTGCGGTTCGCAACGGTAAAGGATTGGTAATGCGTCGCATTATCGAGCCCGCCGTGGCGCGCCCGCGTCGTCAGGAGAATGGGCGCCGGGTGTGCGCCGCGGGAGCCTCCCCGCTATCCGCCGGACGGCCCGCGGAATTCCCCCGTACCGCCGTTCGCCGGAACGCCCTTCCGACAATCCGGGTTACTCGGCCACCACCGAGAGCCGGAGTTCCGCGCCGGAATCCGCCGCGTTCTCCGTGCCTTCCACGCCTTCCGTTCCTGTTTCCCGCCAGCCCTCGCGCGACCTGTCCGCCTCCCACACCACGTTTCCGAACGTGATCCGCTCGATGCCGAGCTCCACCGAGTGGGCCACCGACCAGTGCGCCAACTCCCACCCCCGGACGGCCTGTTCGTCGGCCGGCACCGGGACCGTGAGACTTCCGCCGGCGCCGGTCGGCGCGACGCCGGCCCCGAACTCCCGCACCATCAGCTCGTGCACCGCGTCCCGGCTGCCGACCACCCTCCCCCAGCTAACGCTGGGAGGTGCCCCCAACTCGGGCGCCGTGTCCGCCTCGCAGTTCAGCGCCCCTGGCGCCCGGCCGGTCAGCGCGGCGGCCAGCAGCGTCGCGTCCTCCTCGTGCCTGGCGTACGCGTCGGGGAAGGCGCTGCGCTGCACCTCCTGCGCCGCCTCGGCGAGCGGCAGCGACTCGTAGTCGGGCACCTCGACCAGCGCGTCGTAGAAGGCGCCGGCCGCGTACACCGGGTCGAGCACCTCGTCCTCGGTGCCCCAGCCCTGGGACGGCCGCTGCTGGAAGAGACCGAGCGAGTCGCGGTCGCCGAACTCGATGTTGCGCAGCTCGGACTCCTGCATCGCGGTCGCGACGGCTATCGTCACCGCCCGCTCCGGCAGCCCGCGCGCCGAGGCCACCGCCTCGATCGTCGCGGCGTTCGCCGCCTGCTGCGGCTCCATCGCCCACGTCCGGCCGCTCTCGCCGGTCACCACGCAGCGCGGCCGGCCGTGCTGGTCGGACTGGTGGTACACGAGCACGTACGCGCCGATCCCCACCAGGACCACGGCCGCCGACGAGGCGCGCGCGATCCGGCGGTGGCGTCTTCGGGTCCTCCGTTCGGGCATCCTCGGAGGGTAGCCGCTCCGGGTACCGTGAGCGCATGGAACCGCCCCCTCTCGACCTCGGCCTCGACGCCGCCGCGCTCACCGCGCGGCTCGTCGACATCCCCTCCGTCAGCGGCACCGAGCGGCCGCTCGCCGACGCGGTGGAGGCCGCGCTGCGGCCGCTGTCCTGGCTGCGCGTCGACCGCCACGGGAACAACGTCGTCGCGCGGACGGAGCTCGGCCGAGGGGAGCGGGTGGTGCTCGCGGGGCATATCGACACCGTGCCGATCGCCGACAACGTGCCCTCCCGCCTCGACGCGGACGGCGTGCTGTGGGGCTGCGGCACCAGCGACATGAAGTCGGGCGTTGCCGTGCAGCTCCGCATCGCGGCCACCGTGCCGCGGCCCAACCGCGACCTCACCTTCGTCTTCTACGACAACGAGGAGGTCGAGGCCGAGCGCAACGGCCTCCGCCACCTCGCCGCCGACCGCCCCGACTGGCTGGCCGGCGACTTCGCGGTGCTGCTCGAACCCTCACTCGGCGAGGTCGAGGGCGGCTGCCAGGGCACCCTGCGGATGCTGCTGCGGCTGCCCGGGCAGCGCGCGCACTCGGCGCGGAGCTGGATGGGCGCCAACGCGATCCACGCGGCCGCGCCGGTGCTTGCCAGGCTCGCCGAGTACACGCCGCGCCGCCCCGTCATCGACGGCCTCGAGTACCACGAGGGCCTGAACGCGGTCCGGATCACCGGCGGCGTCGCCGGCAACGTGATCCCCGACGAGTGCGTCGTCACCGTCAACTACCGGTACGCGCCCGACCTCGACGAGCGGGCCGCGATCGCGCACGTCGAGAAGGTCTTCGCCGACTGCGGCGTCGCCGAGTTCGTCGTCGACGACCACTCGCCCGGCGCACTGCCGGGGCTCGGCCACCCCGCGGCCAGGGCCTTCATCGCGGCGGTCGGCGGCGAGCCGCGACCGAAGTTCGGCTGGACGGACGTCTCCCGGTTCAGCGCCCTTGGTGTTCCCGCGGTCAACTACGGGCCCGGTGACCCCAATCTCGCCCACAAGCGGGACGAGCGGGTGCCCGTCGAGATGATCCTGCGTTGCGAGGAGCGGCTGCGCGCCTGGCTGACCGCCGGCGCGGAGAGTGAGGAGGAGTCGGAGTGAGCGAGCGGACGGACGAGGAGACGGCCCCGGCCCTGGAACAGCGGCTCGGGCCCGTGGTGCGGCGGCGCCACCAGGTGATGCCCGGCACGGCCGACCAGCGGCTGCTCGACACCAGGGGGCCCTCGGACTGGGTGCACCAGGACCCCTGGCGGGTGCTGCGGATCCAGTCGGAGTTCGTCGAGGGCTTCGGCGCCCTCGCCGAACTCGGCCCCGCGGTCAGCGTCTTCGGCTCGGCCCGCACCCCGGTCGGCTCCCCCGAGTACGAGATCGGCCGCCGCATCGGCCGCGGCCTCGCCGAGGCCGGCTTCGCGGTGATCACCGGTGGCGGCCCCGGCGCCATGGAGGCCGCCAACCGCGGCGCCAGCGAGTCGGGCGGCGTCTCGGTCGGCCTCGGCATCGAGCTGCCCTTCGAACAGGGCCTGAACGAGTACGTCGACATCGGCGTCAACTTCCGCTACTTCTTCGTCCGCAAGACGATGTTCGTGAAGTACGCCCAGGGCTTCCTGGTCCTGCCGGGCGGCCTCGGCACGCTGGACGAGCTGTTCGAGGCCCTGACGCTCGTCCAGACCCGGAAGGTGACGCGCTTCCCGATCGTCCTCTTCGGCACGGAGTACTGGCGCGGTCTCGTCGACTGGCTCACCGACACGGTGATCGCCCAGGGCAAGGCGTCGGCCAAGGACGGCGAGCTGTTCCGCCTGACGGACGACGTGGACGAGGCGATCGCGCTGGTCACCAAACCGTAACGGCCTGCCGGCCTACCGGTCCCCACTCCCTCAGCCCCTGCCGGCCTGCTTTTCCCCCCACCCACCCGCCCTTTCCGCTGCCGCGCTGGGGGTGCGCGCTGCGCGCGGGCGGTGGCCCGCGGGGGCCCAACGGCGGCGAAGCCGCCCGTTGGGCCCCTGCGGCCGTGCCGGCCTGCGGCCGTGCCGGCCTGCGGCCGTGCCGGCCTGCGGCCGTGCCGGCCTGCGGCCGTGCCGGCCTGCGGCCGTGCCGGC
>NZ_BAAGPR010000044.1:0-57674 GCF_054783955.1 Streptomyces mayteni
TGGGGGTGGCCAGGTCCCCCGTCGAGCTCATCGAGTTCCTGCGCCGCGCCGGCCTCGACCCGGACGAGGTGCTGCTCGAGGACCCCACCCTCGTCGAGTGGCGCGGCGGCGGCCCCGAGGCCTGGACGCCAGATCCACCGGGGGAGTGAGCGCCAGTCACCTTCAACGGGCCACTGGTGTGCTGAGACCAGAGGCACGGCTCGGGGTGGCCGGTGCGTCGATCATCTACTCCCCGTCGTCCTGCTTGTCCTGCGCGAACTCCCGCAGGTCGGTGCCCAGCGTCGGTCCCCCGATCGACCAGGGGCTCGCCTTGTCCCCGGCCGTGGTCGGCCAGGATATGACCGAGCCGCTGCAATCCGCACGCAACATCCCGCTGACGTGCGGTCAGCCCGGCCGATCTGCTCGCCGACCGATGCATGACATCGGCGCGGGCGCGACACGCGCTGACTACGCTCACGGCATGCGGTCGTCGGCGCCCAGGCTGTGCCCCTCGGTCACGGGAAGAGCAATCAAGACGCTCTTGCCGCGACCGTCCTCGTCAGGTTGCAGACCGGCAGAGCCACCAAGTTCGACGGTGGTCTGGAGAACCAGGGCAAGTCCCTTGCCCAGCGTGTCAGGTTGGGCCGTGAGATCGGGGTGGTGCGGGTGCTGGTCGTGGACGGCGAAAGCGAGTACCCCAGGGGCAGTGCTGTAGACGATATCGAGGTTCGGTGAGGCGGAAGCAGCGTGCCGAACGCTGTTGGTGACCAGCTCCGACAAGATCAGCAGGGCGGGATCCATCACCGGGTGGGAGGGTTTGATTCCCCAGGATGGGTAGACCATCTCAGCTGTGGTTCGAGCCAGTGACACAGCCGCGGAGCCCGAGGGCAGAGTGAGGATGTGCCAGTGATGCGTCATGAGACGGTTGATCATGTGTGGCATGACTCCCTCAGGCATTGCATTGCTGTGTCGTGCGCCCCAGTGACCGCCGTGTCGGAGCAACGGCCATCCACCAGGCCGGCTTTCGACGAGTGGCTCCCCCAGATGGCTTCCTCAACGAAGCACGCGAGAGAGGAAGCCAACGTACGGGAGACGCGGGCGAGCCGGGGTCGCTCGGCACTGGTCTGACGGCGGGACGGATAGAGCAGGTGGAGACGCTAGGGGTTTCGACACCCGACCATGCCGGGCCCACGTACGCCTCACGCTGCGCAGTCGCCTCATGCCCCTGGCTTCCCTGCCCACCAAGTAGCGCGCATCTTACCGATTGCGAAATCTAGCAATCCATCCCTGGCCCAAACATTGAGATTTCCTCCACGGCGCACGACATCCTTCCCAGCAGCGAGGTGACGCACCGCCGCGACATCGCGAGCGGGAACTTCGGGAAACACCCACGCGAGTGAACGCGGCCGCCGAGGAGGGCTCTGTTGGTGCGGCGATCGGGGCCGCTGTGCTCGGCCTGCGTCCGGTGGCGGAGATCATGACGATCAACTTCTCGCTGCTCTCCCTGGACCAGATCGTCAGCCACGCCGTCAAGAGCTTCGGTATGTTCGGCGGCCAGGTGACCGTGCCGTTGGTGATCCGTACCCCGGGTGGTGGTGGGCAGCAACTCGGCGCCACCCACTCGCAGAACATCGAGCTCTCCTGCGCCTTCGTTCCCGGCATGAAGGTCGTCGCCCCCTCGACCCCCGCCGACGCCAAGACGTTGACGCTGGCGGCGAGCCGCGACGACGACCCCGTCCTCGCGCCGGAAAACCTCGCCCCTTACAACACCAGGGGAGAAGTTCCCCATCACGACGAGCCCGCCGAGATCGGCAGGGCCAAGATGACCCGCGAGGGCACCGCCGTCATGCTGGTCGCCTACTCGAGGATGGCCGCCGTCGCGCTCCAGGTCACCGAGCGACTGGCCGCGTACCACGAGGATTCGGGTTTGGGGCGGGCCAAATCTTGCTCAAGGTCGGGTCGGGTTCCGGTGGCGGCCCGGCGCCTGTGGGCGGGCGGTGTCTAGCTTGTCCGGGCATGAGAGTGGATCGTGACTGCGGGGGCGAGGTGTTGGCCGCGCGTCGCCGGCTGGTGCGCGCTGGGTTGAGCGGGGCGGTGGCCTTGGGGGCTGGGCTGGTGTGCGGGCCGTCGGTGGCGTCGGGTGTGCGGCCGGTTGGCAGTGTGCCGCGGCCATCGGGGCCGGGGCAGGCGTGGCGGGAGCTCGAGGCGGGGAACCGGCGGTGGCGGACGTTCCATGAGAGCCATCCGGACCAGGCCGAGGGTGTGCGCAGGGCGCTGGTGGGCGGGCAGCATCCGTTCGCGGTGGTCCTGGGGTGCGTGGACTCGCGGGTGCCGCCTGAGCTGGTCTTCGACCAGGGCCTTGGTGATCTGCTGACCGTGCGGTCGGCGGGCGAGGTCCTGGACGAAGCGGTCCTGGGCAGCATCGCCTACGGGGTGCTGGAGCTCGACATCCCGCTGATCGTCGTCCTGGGGCATCAGGGATGCGGCGCGGTCGCCGCCGCGGTGCACACTGATGAGGAAGGTACGCGGCTGCCGGCACACATCCGATACCTGGCGGACCGGATCCGCCCGGCGATCGACCATCAACTTCGTGGGGATGCGCGGGTGGACGCGGCGGTCACCGAGAATGTGCGTCGGGTACGTGCCCGCCTGTCCGCGGAGCCTGACCTGGCTGACAGGATCACCGGGGGGCGGCTGGCCGTGGTCGGTGCCCGGTACGAGCTGACCAGCCAGCGGGTGCACCAGGTGCACTGACCCGGCAGGGGCTGGTCGCCGTCGCAGACTTGCGGACCCACGGCCATTAGGCTTGCAGAGTTCTGCAATTTGCGAGATTCGAAGTGAAGGGTAGGTGGCGTGTCCACATTCGCGGAAGCGGCGCGCAAGCGTATCCGGGCGGCAAGGGCCCGCGTGGCAGCAGCCCAGGAGACCTGTGATCCTTTCGAGGAGGCGGGGGCGGCCGATGAGTTGGAGGATGCGCTGCGCACGGCCCGCGAGCATGGTGTTGAGCCGTGCGACGCGAGGTGAGGCGGCCGCGACCAATCGTGCGTGAGGCCGGGGTCGGGACGTAGCCGGCTGGGCGGGGCGGCCGCCCATCGGATCGGGGGGCTCTACCGGGGGGCGCAGGCCCGGCGCGGAGCTCAGCTTGGCTCTGGAGGACGCCGGTGAGGATGCCGCGGGCGACGCATAGGAGTTCGGCGAGGTCGTCGTTGGCGAGCCGGTAGTGGACTGCGGAGCCCTCGCGGCGGGTGGTGACCAGGTTCGCCCTGCGCAGGACGGCGAGTTGTTGGGAGGGGGGCGCCGGCTCGACGCCGACCTCCGGGAGCATCTCGGCGACCGCGTGCTCGCGGACGCTCAGCAGTTCCAGGACCCGGATGCGGACCGGATGGCCGAGTGTCTTGAGGAACTCGGCCTTCAGTTGGTACAGCGGTGGGCCCAGTGGGGGGCATTGCGGCCGCGGGGCCGCGGCCGCCTGGTACGTGCTCGTTCTGGACATCCCGATCCACCCACCGTTTCCTCTTCGAGGCGCCCGGTCCTGATGCCACCCCCGTTCCGAACTCACCTCGACCTTCACAAGTGCAGATTCCTGCAAGTCGTGAACACCCGTGGTCCGGTCGTCGGTGCGCCACACTCGGGCCGCGTGATGAGCGGCCACGCGGGGTGGGGCGGGGTGAAGCGGATTGGGGGCGGAGGTCGGTGGGATCGTCGCCGCGTCCTTCCCGGCATCACAAGGGCAGGGTGATCCAGATGGCCTTGCCGAGCCCGTCCGCGTCCGGGCGGACGATCACGGTGCCGCCGAGTTCCGTCGTGGTGTCGGCCACCAGCGCGAGGCCGCTGCTGGGCGCCATGGATAGGGCCCGGTAGGGGGTGGGCTGGTGGGGGTGGCGGTCGTGGACGGCGAAGGCGAGCGTGCCGGGGCCGTGCGCGAAGGTCACCGTGATCATCGGCGACGTCCTGGCGGCGTGCCGGACGGCGTTGGTGACCAGTTCGGACAGGACCAGCAGCGCCGGCCCGACGGCCGGGTGGGCGAGGCCGACGCCGCACTCGACGAGGACGAGTTCGGCGCTCTCCCGCGCCATCCGCACCGCGGAGCCCATGGCGGGGACGGTCAGGACGTGCCGGTAGGGCAGGGCCTCGGCCTGAACGACGGTCGTCAACGGTGTCCCTCTCTCATCGTTCAGCGACCCACCAGGCGGTACCACCACGTCCACCTGGAGATGAGTAGATATAAGAATGTAGCGAATTGCAGAATTATGCAATTTGGGTCCATGCTCGCTGCGGCTCGACGCCCGCGTGGGGTGACTCGGCGGGGTTGAGCCCGCCGCGAGTTCGGCGGATCAGCGTGCCGGCGACTCCATCCCCCTTCCAAGCGCCGCGCCAACACGCCGAACAGGATCAGCGAGCCCAGCCCCCAGTGACGTCGTAGAGCGCGACGCGCCACGTCACGCCCTCCAGCGTCGACGGTGACGTCTCCTCGTGGCGGTTCTCTAGGCCGATCTCCGCGGCCAGCCGCGCCACGTCGTCCCGCTCCGCTCGTCGAGGTGACCGTCGGAGGCGAGCGACATCGATAGCTCCGTGACCCGGGCGACCTGCCCAGCGGAGAACACCCGGCGGTGTGCGCCTCGTCGTTTCGCCGAAGATCGGCGCCAGGAGGCGGCAGTACAACACCTCGCCCGTCTCCTCGTCGAGGATCAGATCCTTGTCCTCCATGTCATCGAAACCGTCCGAGTCGCTCGGTACACACTCGGCGCCGGCCGTCGAGAAGTGCACCTGGTAGGGCGATGTGGGCGTCCTGACCACGAGATAGACGACGAAGCGCACTGCCCCGACGAGCATGGCCACCGCGGGCGCCATGCACCCGAAGGCGACCACCACGGCCCTACCCCGTCCGCCCGTCGCGACCTCATCCGATCCGTATCGTGGATTATCGCGCGGACTTGGATCCTGGGCCACCGCTTTGGTTGCCGCTGATCTTGTCGGCGGAGACCCGATCACTGGTTCCTTCTCCACCTGCCATCGGTCAGGATGGCCGGATGAAACTCGGCATCGTTCTCGCCGGTGACCATGTCCGCCTTCCCGAGTCTGGCCTCGTGCCTGCCGACGTCGCTCCGGGCGGAATCATCCCCGCCACCGCCATCCGGGACGCCGCCCCGGACACCGTTCCACCGGAGATCCGCACCATCTCGGGAGAGACGTTCTTCGTCTCGGCCGAGCAGCGTGCCGAACTGCGAAGCTTCTGCGTCGCCAACGGGGTTCCCCAACAGTCCAGACCCGACGTGTGGGGTGACCTTCTTGAACCCTTTGTCGACACCGAGTTCACCCCCGAGCGCCAGGCCGTCACTCGGACACGCCTGAGCCAGGCTGGTCTGGGCGAAGAGGAGGTGGCCGGCATCAGGGCCACAGTCGCCCCACTCATGCTCGCCTACAGCGCCTTCCACCAGGACTGGTGCCACCTCGGCCTCGCCGACCTCCTGGACGCCGCGACAGCCAGCTGGATTCCAGAGCACCTGCGGACCGAGTCCGCCGAGAGAGCCGACTTCTCCACCTGGGCGATGAAGATCGCGGACCTCGGCCACGGTCGTAGCCGGTCCCTCACCTGATTCCCCACTTTCACCAGCCGGACGTGCAGGGTGAGTCGCGGCGACGGCCGCCACCGGTCCCGCTCCTCGTCGGTTGAGTCTCCCCGACGCTCATCACGACAACGCCCCGACTGTCAGGCGGTGACCCGCCCGTCGTGGCCCTGGTCCAGGCCCAGTGACCTGACCAGGTCGAGCATCTCGGCGCGGTGCAGGGCGGCCGGGTTGCCGGCGACGGGGTGGATGTGGCCGTCGATCTCCAGGGCCACGAGGCCGTGCATCCGACCCCAGACGCGGAGTGCGAGCGCCGCCGCGGCGGGTGGCACGTCCGGGAGGTCTCGCCGGATCTTCGCGACGTAGTCCGGGTGGAGATCGGACCAGGAGGTGTCCTCGGGTTGGTGGTGCCGGGCGTGGGGCCAGGCTGCGGCCACGAGGCTCGTGAGTTCGCGGCAGACGCGACGTGCCGTCTGGTCCACCGGACCGTTCTCGGGGGGCTGGTAGCCGGGGACGGGGTGCCCGTAGAAGAGCCGGAAGCTCTCGGGGTGAGCCAGTGCCCACTCCCTCAGGGCCTGGCCCCAGGCCAGTAGCCGGCCGCCGGGGTCCGACTCGGGCACGGCGTTGCTGGCCGTCTCCACCGCCTCGGCGAGCGAGGCGGCGATGTGGCTGATCAGCGCCGTGATCAGATCGTCCCGGGCGGGGAAGTAGCTGTAGATCGCGCGAGCGGTCATGCCCATCTCACGGGCGATGCCGCGTAGTGAGATCGCCCCGGGACCGCCTTCCGCCATCTGCTTCAGGGCGATGGCCCTGATCTCCCGGGTCGTCTCGATCCGCAGCCGCTCCCGGCGGCTCGTCACACCCCGAACGGGCTCTTCTTCGTCGATGCGCACTCTGGGAGGTTACCGGGGTTGCGATAGTCTGCGCCGTGACATTAGTACACGCCGTGTCCAAAAGAGACGGGGAACCCATGCCCGCATACGTCATCGTCAACGCCGATGTGCTCGACGAGGAGGCCGGCCTGGCCTACGCCCCCCTGGCCCAGCGGTCCATCCTCGGCCACGGAGGCCGTTACCTGGTCGCGGGGCCCACACCCCGGCCTGTCGAGGGCAGTTGGGACTCCTCCCGTTTCCTGGTCATCGAGTTCGCCGACATGGACCGGATCCGGGAGTGGTACGACTCCCCCGAGTACCGACGGGCCCGGGAGATACGAGAGGGCAAGGTCCCGGTGGACATGCTGTTCGTCGAGGGCGCGCCGCCGGAGGGCTTCACGCTCCCGTCCTAGCAGTGCTTCGTTCGGTTGTGTCGGGCGGAGGGCGGCCTGGTCTGGGCAGGGTGCAGCAGTGTCATGGTGTCGAGCGGCGCGCCGAGCAGCAGCACCCGGCCGCCGTGTGCCACCAGCCGCGCGAGGGGACTTCCCGGCCCGTGCGGGTCGTCCCAGGGGTGGTCGGCCACCAACTCGGTGGCCAGCGCGCCCAACGCGGCGAAGCTGACGTCCGGGTGCCGGCTGCGCAACGCTTCGGGGAGTCGGCCGTTGGCGTGGTCGGCCTCGCTCGACTCCGGGGTGTAGGCGGGGTGTTCGGCGCGCCGCGCGTCCCGCCACGGCTCCGGCCAGTCGACGAAGTCGTACAGCGGGGGGTGGGGCGTTCCAGCCGCTGTACACCAGCAACGTGCCGCCTGGCCCCACCACGTCGCGGAGGGCGCCGATGACGGTGGCCGCGCCGCCCGCCACGTAGCCGATGGCGGACATCCGGGTGTGGAACATCACGATGTCGCCGGCGCCGAGGTTGAGTTCGGACAGGTCGCGGCCGATCCGGCTGCGCGTCACCGGGCCGCCCGAGTCGGCGAGCAGGCGCGCTTCATCCGTGATCGGGAACCCTGCAGTCGCTCCGTCCCGGCACGAGGGCCGGCCGGCCCTGGCGCCAGAGAGTGACCATGTCGGCGAGCTCGGCGAGGCGGGGGCAGCAGGGGCAGTGTCCCGAGGCGCCGTGAGGTGCCGGCGGCAAAAGCTGCGGAGGTGACGCGGGCCCAGCGCCGGCTGGTGGTGCCCGCCCGTGTCGTCGGCGCGGTCTACTACGAAACCCTCAAGAAGGCCTTCGACGACCTCGCAGAGCCGCATATCCAGAGCTGGGCACCACATCAGGCGCGGGCGCTGGAAGGCTTTGTGGGGGTGAGGTGGCCGACTTCCGGATGCTGTCCAACTTCGAGGGAGACGGCCGCCGATCGAGAACCGTCGCTATGACGGCGACCGCGTCCAATTCGGCGCGGTCAGTGGGTCACTCATCCTTCGGGGCGGCCCTGGGGCGGTCCTCGGTGCCTGGTGCGGTGTGTGGCGAGCGCGCTGGGTAGATCGGGGTGGACCGGAATGTCAGGGCTGTGAGCCGTCGGTGCGAGGGATCCGTCGGCTGGGTCGCGGCCAACTCGAGGCCGCGGCCTGCGTCGACCAGGTCCTGTCTTGTCGATCTTGTCGGATCAGCCCGCGTCGTCAGATACGGTGGATCGCAAGGCGCCGGATCGCAGCTCATACTTGGCCGTATTCGCGCGATTCGGTAACGCAGCGAGGTGCCGTAGCGATGGGGGCACCTCCCAGCCGCCAGGCTGGGGGAGGCGCGGGCCCGGCAAGATCGGCAGGACAGGGCCTAGGCGGCGCGCGGCCTCGGCGATGGCTTGCTGTCCTGTGGCCGACCAGCCACGTCGTTCGATGATGACCGGCCCTGTGCCGTGGGCGAGGATCCAGCCGATCGCGCCATGGAATCGACGGACCGCCTCCTCGCCCAGATGCCCGGTGACCGACAGGATGTCGAGATCCCGCTCGACGGCGTGGCGCCACTCGATGGTCATGTCATCAACTTCCTTACCGCACTGCTCATCCCGGATGGGGGGCGATTTCGGGTCCGGGATCATCCGGGGGTGGTTGCCCGCGTGTGCTGGCCCTTCTGCCGGTGGTGCAACAGTTCACCGCCGCCGGGTGGCCGTCATCCTTCGGTCCCCTGAATGAGGCGGAATCCGGTGACTGTTCTTGCGCGGACGTGGAGGAGGGCGTCATGCGGGCCGTGTGTCCAGCCGGACAGGTTGGACTGATAGTGGGCGGCCTCATGGGGTTCGCTGATCACCTCGGCAGGGCCGGAGACGGTCACCATCCAGCCGGTTCCCGTGACAGCGTCCATCGCGTCCACGTGATAGCTCACGATCCGGGGGAGTGATGTCGTGCTCACCGGGGTGCGGATGGCCAGGCGGCTGAACTCCCACACGTGCCAGGCGGGGCGGATGACGGTCACCTCCCGTTGCACGAAGATCAGCCGTCCCAACCTGGCTCCCGCCAGCAGCCACAGTGCCTCCTCGCCGGAGATCTCGATCATGCGTGGGGCATCTGTGGGTGCGCTCACGGGACTGGTTCCTCACTGACGCCTGTCGTGGTCTTCGGGCTCGTACTGCGCGGGGGAAGGAGGGGCAGGAGGCCCGCGGTCGCCAGGTGGTCGCGGGCGCCTTGGATCGCCTCGGGGGTGGTGGCGTACTCCCGGCCGTCGTGGCGGAGCAGTTCGAGCGTGCCGACGGAGTCGAGGGCCTGCTGCTGCTCGGGGCGTATTCCGGAGGCCAGCACGAGGATGTCGCGCCGCTGTAGTTTCTCCACCACGTCCTTGAGGACCAGGGCGCCGGTGGCGTCGATGGTCAGGACGCGGGACATGCGCAGGATGACGACCCTGACGTCGGCGACCTCGCTCAGTTCCAGGAGGAAGCGGTGGGCGGCGGCGAAGAACAGCGGTCCGTCGATGCGGTACGCGACGATGTGCTCGGCCAGCAGCGCGTGTTCCTCCGTGGTGTGGTCGCCGCGGTCGAGCGGCACCTGGTCGAGGCGGGCCTGCTTGGCCACGGCGCGCAGCGCGAGGGCGCCGGCGACCAGCAGGCCGATGATCACGGCGTAGACGAGGTCGAGCGCGAGGGTCGCCACGGCGGTCAGGACGAGGATCACGGCGTCGGACCTGGTCGCCCTCGTCATCGCCCTGAGCGAGCCGACCTCGACCATGCGGATCGCGGTGGCCAGCAGGACGCCGGCCAGCGCGGCCAGCGGGATCTGGGCGACGAGCGGCGCGGCGGCGAAGACGATCACGGCCAGGACGGCGGCGTGGACCAGGGCGGCCAGCCGGGAGTTCGCGCCGGTGCGGACGTTGACCGCGGTGCGGGCGATCGCGCCGGTCGCCGGCACCCCGCCGAACAGCGGGGCGGCGATGTTGGCCAGGCCCTGCCCGAACAGCTCGCGGTCCGGATCGTGCTTCTGCCCGACCGTCATGCCGTCCGCGACCGACGCCGAGAGCAGGGACTCCAGGGCGGCCAGCGCGGCGACCGCCACCGCGGGGGCCAGGAGCGAACCCAGCGCACCCGGGTCGAGGAAGGACAACGAGGGCGCGGGCAGCCCGGCCGGCAGGTCACCGATGGGCCCGGCGGCTTCGAGGTCGAGGAGAGCGGCGACGACGGTCGCCGCGACGACGGCCAGGATGGAGAAGGGCACGGTGGGCCGCCACCGACCGCCCGCCAGCATGACGGCGGCCACCGCGATGGCGAAGCCGACGGCCGTCCAGTTCGGGGACGCGGCGAACTCCTGAACCGCGCGCCAGGCCACCACCAGCACCCGGTCGCCCTCCGGCGTGGCCACGCCGAGTGCGTTGGGGATCTGTTGGAGGCCGATCACGCACGCGATGCCCAGGGTGAAGCCCTCGACGACCGGCGCCGGCACGTACCGCATGTACTTCCCGGCCCGCAGCACGGCCAGTGCTACGAGGAGCACGCCCGCCAGCAGGCCGACGGTCAGTACGCCGCTCGGCCCGTGCTGGGCGACGATGGGTACCAGCACCACCGTCATGGCGCCGGTCGGCCCCGACACCTGCAGGTTGGAGCCACCGAAGACCGCGGCCAGCGCGCCCGCGACCACGGCGGTCGCCAGCCCGGCCTCGGCGCCGAGACCGGAGGAGACGCCGAAGCCGAGTGCCAGCGGCAGCGCGACGATCGCCACCGTCAGCCCGGCCAGCAGGTCCCGGCGCGGGTCACGCCGGACCTCCGCCAGGTCGGTGCGAGAGGGCAGCAACGAGCTGATCCGGACCCAAGTGGCCCGGGCGAAGGCCGTGCTCATCGAGCGGCGACCTCGGCTTCCCGCAGCTCCGCCAACAAATCGTTTCGCCCGGCGAGCAGTTCGGTGAGGATGCGTCGAGCGGCCCGCATCAGGTCGGCGACATCACCGCCGGCGAGCGAGTAGACCACGGCTTGGCCCTCTCGCGTCGAGGTCACGATCCCGGATCGGCGCAACACCGCCAGTTGCTGCGACAAGCTCGAGGGCTCCACCTCGATGGCGGCCAGCAGATCCCGCACGGGCTTCGGCCCCTCCTGGAGCAGCTCCAACACCCGGATCCGCACCGGATGCCCCAGCAGGCGGAAGAACTCCGCCTTGGCCTCGTACAGCGGAACGGACACGACCCCTCAACTTTCACGGCGGCGCCCCACCCGGGGGCAGGCAGAGGAGCTGCGCCCGCGGCAGTCGGTTTCACGGGCACAGTCGATACAGCATCTAGCTAATTGCAAAATTTCGCAATTCTGATGCCCGCTTTGTGGTGGTTCCACGTTCCTGTGATCCCGTTCACCGCGCCAGGCCGACGTCACTCCACCGCGACCGCCGACCGGTATGCGCCAGCGCTCTGGTCGATGGCAGACCGAGATCAACCAGCGCGAGGCCCCGGGATGTGCGCCCTCGCGCGTCTACTCCGACGACGCCCGAAGGTCGGCGAGCAGGTCAGCCTGGCTGGCCAGTACGCCGGTGAGGATGCTGCGCGCCACCCGCAGCAGCTCGGCCACCTCTGGACTGGTGAGCGAGTAGAACACGGCGGACCCCTCCTTGCGGGTCACCACCAGATTGGCGCGGCGTAGCACCGCCAGTTGCTGCGAGAGGTGGGCCGGCTCGATGCCGACCTGGGGCAGCAGCTCGGAGACCGCGTGCTCACGCTCGCTCAACAACTCCAGCACCCGAATCCGGGCTGGATGCCCAAGCGTCTTGAAGAACTCCGCCTTCAGCTGATACAGCGGTCGACTCACCACCTACACCCCCCACGCCGGTCCGCCAGGTGTGTCCCGGTCGCTCCGCTCAACGGCGGATCTCTCCCTCGCCATGACGCTCATCCTCTCGCACGCAAGGATAAGTGACCTCCTTGTCACTTGCTAAGCTTGGCAACACGTAAAGCCGCGAGGGAATAGGCAGGCGGATCAGCCGGACTCGGCCACCACTTCGCCCGCCGGTCACCAGTCCGCCCGCGCTCCGGATGTCTTCTCAGAGACAGCGTCCACCGGAGCGCGGGCTCGCTCCCCACGGTCGATGCCGACCATCCACCCTCAGGAAGACCCTGGTGAACTGGACTCATGACCACCGCGACGGCGTCGACGTGCTCACCGTCACCGGTTTCCTGCGTAACGAGGCCACGCACCGGTTCGCTAGCGCCGTCGACTGGGTGATTGTGCGCTCTCATGGCTCGGTCATCCTGGACCTCACACACCTGCGTGGCTGGGACAAGGAGGGGGAGCGCGCTGTCGTCGACGCGATCGACAGGCTCCTCGAGCGTGGTGCGCCCATCATGGTCTGCGGCCTCGGCGAGGCCACCGTGTCCCGTGCCATCCCAGAACGTCTTCGCCATGTCTGTGTCGTCTCGGATCTGGAAACCGCCCTGCGAGACCTCGCAGCCGCGGTGTGACCCGCACAACGCCCCCGAAGGGAAGCCCCTGTGTCCCAGGACGACCGATCCCCACGCCGCCCCGTCCCCGAGAAGATCCCTCGCGGTCTGTTGATCCGCATGCTCATCTACGCCATCTTCGGCAAGCTGTTCGCGGCCTTCCTCTTCTTCCTCTTCACCCTCGGCGACTAACGAGTTCGCACGTGGTTGGCGATGAGCGTTGAGGTCTTCGGTGGGGCTTGGCCGTGCCCGGGAGGCTTCGCGCCCCCAAAGACGGGCAAGAAAGCGGGGAAGTATCCGTCGGTGATCTCCGTGCACCGGGCGCTCGCCGAAGCCGAGGAAGCCGAGCCGTGCGAGCGCCTGGTCTCCGAGCACACCGCTCACACCACCGCTGACCACGAGGAGGTCACCGAAGAAGAGCGGTGCACGTGGAGTAGCTCATGCCAGAGTCCTCCGAAGACGAGGACGCGTTCACGGCGGAGCTCGACGCCGAGGCTCCTGAAGCCGATGCGGCCGAACGCCCGTAGGCTGCGAACGAAGCGGATCGTGCGGAGTGGACGCGTCGGGTTGTACTGGAGGACCCCGCGGTCGGCGGCATCCTCAGACTCGCCCCTTTACGGTGCTGAGCAGGGCATGGATGAACGGCTGGACTGCCTTGGCGTGCGCCGGCCTTCCGCGTTTGCGGCACGGTGACAGTGAACCTTTTCCCACCTCGGTTTGAGCAGATCAGGTGCAGGGTGAGGACTGCTTGGACGAGGCTCGTGATGTGTGTCGTGCTGCGGCGGAGCTTCCGTAGGAGGCGTCGATTCTTCAGGGTCGCCATGGCCTGCTTGCCCAGCGCTCTGATCCGTGCGTGAGCTCGGTTGACGGCCTGCTGTCCTGCGGGCAGACGGTCCCACCGGCCGCGGAAGGGGCACTCGGACGGTTCCGTGAGCCCCTTGGTGGCCTTTGTCGGCCCAGCAGGGCGTGCCCGCGTCGTCGAACGCGTCGAGCAGGCCGTGTGTGCGGGCTGCCTTGATGTCGTGGACGGCGCCGGGCAAGGCGGGCGAGCCCCCACAGCAGACGCCCGTGCGGATCGGCGATCACCCGCACGTACATGCCATGTTTCTTGTGCTTACCGGGGTAGATGGGCCGGTCGGCGGCGATCCGGTCGATCGGCAGCAGGGTCCCGTCGAGGTTCACAGACGCCTTGTTCTGTGCGGTCTTGACCGCGGTGGTCAGGTCCGGGGCGAGCGCGGTCAGGGCATCGACGGCCTCGGCGACATGCCGGTAGGTGGTGGTGCCCACGCCGAAGCCCGTAGCGAGCTGCGCCTAGGGGTACCCGCACCGCAGGTGGACGAGGGCGAGCAGAGCCTGCCGGCCCGTGCTCAGCCGACGCCAGCGGTGCCGCGCTGCCGGCGTTGGTCGCGCAACCGAGCGGACGGGAAGCGGTGGGCGGAGCCGGACACGTCGATCCCGGAACGGTCGACAAGCACACGAAGCCTCTGGTGGAGACGGAGTTCTTGGTCGAAAACCCATCGATCAGGGGCTTCTCCTGTCCGTCAGCTCAACTAACGCAGCCCCCTTGACGGGGTGGACAACGCTCATGCGGTGGCACACTGGTCGTCGTGTCCAACTCCTACGCGCAGCCCATCTTGAGAACAGTGGACCTCTCGGAGGGATTGCGCATCGTCGAGCGGCTGCTGGGGATCGCCGACCTGACGGATCTGGAAGTCGATTTCGATGCGCGGATCTCCTCGACTCACTCTCTGTCGGAGGTGCTGGCCCTGCTGCCGGACGCCGATTGGTGGGCTGTAGGGGAGAGGGGCGGTGCCTCGGACACGGGGGATGATCCGTCGGCCTGCCTCCCCATCCGGCTACGACGCTGGGCTGAGGCACCCGAGACCGTGGAGCCGTTTCTCAAGGCAGTGGGCGACAGCCCGGCGACGGTGCGATGGGACTTCAACGCCTGGCCCGAGGCTCCGGAGGTAGGTCTGGGGGTGGGAGGCACCCGCGGCGCGTTCGTCACCCTGTGCGCGCATGCCCGCGACCTCGACCTGGAAGAGCCTGCGGCCGACTACACGGTGTTCGTCCACGTCAAGCAAGTTGAGGCCGAACGCGCACCGTGGCTTGCGGCCCAAGTAGGGCTGCGGGTGATCGGCGACTTGGTGATGGCGCCGTACTGAGCATCCGTGAGGGGGGGGGCTGCGGCACTGCCAGCACGGTTCCGACGTGCACCAACGCCCTCGGCAAAGCGTAGATGGCTGATCACGGTGTCCCGAGCGCTATCGAAGGCTCCTGAGCAAGCTCAAACGCCAGGTTGGAAAAGGCTCCGTGCGGAGCGAAGGCCTCGAAGCGAGCTGAATCGGTGCGCGTTGGAGTGGAGGTGATCGAGGAACGGCTTCGAGAGATGAGCGCGATCGTGGCGAGGTGTCCCGGGTGGCGGCCTCTCAGGGCTCCGGCCGAACGGACCCGGCCGGAGCTCCGCCCTGGTGCGGGCGCACGAGGGCCGGGGAGTACGGGGAGGCCGCCACCCGGCGGGCCCTATCCGGGCAGGCCCCTGAGCAGGCCCTCCAGGTCGCGCTCGCCATCGGGGGTCTGGGCCCCGTGGGCCAGTCCGCCGCGGATCAGACGCTCGGCCGCGGGGCGCGTGAACTGGCCCGCCCAGGCGTCGTGCTCCCGCAGGAGCCCCTCGGTCAGGTTCTCGGGGGCGATGGCGCGCTTGGCCGCCGCGATCACCCCCTCGGGCAGGGCCGCGATGTCGCGGGCGAGGCGGTTGACGATGTCGTCGAGTTGGTCAGCGGGGACCGCCCGGTTGACCCAGCCGTAGCGCTCCGCGGTTTCGGCGTCGTACAGGTCGGCGCCCAGCACCGCTTCCAGGGCGCGATTGCGGCCGACCCGGCTGGCGAGGTACTGCGTGCCCCCTCCACCCGGGACGATGCCCATGAGGGCCTCGATCTGGCCGATCCCGGCGCGGCCGATCGCCGCGAACGTCATGTCCGCGGCCGTGACGAATTCCGCCCCTCCGCCGCGCGCCATCCCGGCAAGCTTGACGATGGTCACCTGGGGCTGGTGTCGGAGCAACTCCCCCAGAGCCTGGAAGACGTTGACGCCGTCTGGAAGGTCGGCCGCGAGCTTGTCGAAGGCGTCTGGTGTGTCGACGAGCGACATGTCGACGTGGGCGATGAAGAACTCCGGGTTGGCGCTGTCGAACACGATCACGCGAACCGAGGCGTCGTCCCTCAGTGCGGTCAGCAGGTGCCGGAGGTCGGCCATCAGGGCGACGTTCAGGACGTTGACCGGCGGGTTGTCGAGGGTGACGTGGGCGATGCCGTCCTCAAGGCGCACCCGCAGGGTCGCGTGGGCGTCGTAGGTCATGGGGGCTCCGATCGATACCTGGTGTGCATCGCATCGGGGTACATCCGGGTTCATCTGGGTTCCCGATGCATACTTACGGTCCGACCGCGGGGGAGCGGGGTCAATAACGCACTTTCGGCATCGCAAGGATCGCGAAGGATACCGACATGGCCATTTCTGAGACCGGCGCCGACGCTGGCACGGGCATCGTCTTCCGGCCCGACTGCCCCAGCCGACCGATCCTCGACCAGATCGCTGACAAGTGGTCGATGATGGTGATGGCCGTCCTCGAGGAGCCCGCTCGGTTCAACGAGATCAAGCGCCGCCTCGAGGGCGTGACCCAGCGGGTCCTGACCCAGACCCTGCGCCGCCTGGAACGCAACGGGATGATCGTCCGCCGTGTGCTGCCCACCTCGCCCGTCGGGGTCGAGTACTCCCTCACCCCGCTCGGCGAATCCCTGCGGGAGCCATTCGGCCGGTTGTACGACTGGACGGTCAGCCACGCGGACGAGATACAGGCGCGCCAGAGGGACTACGACCAACGCGTTCAGGGCTGAGCGAACGTGGATGACGCCGCCGAGGGGCTGGGACCGCGGGCTGGCGACTGAACGGCGGCCGGAGGTCCTGGTCGAACGGGCTTCCCTCCGTGACCGGCGGCCGCGGTGTGCCGGACGCGACGCGACCACCGTGCTCACCGCCTGGCGGCCTCCGGCCCCGCGGTTCGCGCGTCCATTCGGCCAGGAGCCGGTCGACGAACACCAGCCGGTGCTTCGCGCCCGCGCCCAAGGCGCGCTTCCGCGGCTTGGACGCCAGCCTGGCCTGGTGCCGCTCATGCCACAACGGGCCCAAGTCGGCCGCGAGTTCAGCGAGCACGTCAGCCGACAGGCCCGTGATCCTCCGGTCACTGACGATCGCCGCCCGAGACGCGTTCCCCACCACACGACCATGATCAACGATCAACAGCCCAACGCCTCACCGCCCACCATGCACGAGCTCGTCAGGTGAGCGTGTTGATGTTGCTGCGGTCGTTGATCGAGGTGATCTCGTCACCCTCCTCGTTCCAGATGACGTCGGGGCCTCCCAGGTTGCGCGATTCCTCCCAGTCGGGTGGGTATGTCGGATCGGTTTCGACCTCCTCGGCGGTCAACTCGAAACCGCCCTCGCCGTCGATGTTCGACAGCGTGGCCGCGAACAGTTCCGAGTCGTTGCTCTTGAACGAGTCACTGATGCTGGTGAGCAGGTTGGCCCAGTGCTGGATACTGGTGGCCGCCGAGTGCATCGACCTGCTGAACTCCTCGTAGGCGGTCTTCAGCGCGGGGCTCGCCTGTTCCAGATACAGGCCGTTGTCGAGCAGGGTGCCGACCGTGCTGAGGAGATTGTAGATCTCCGGCACGATGATGTTGCACTGGGCACTGAGCTTGCTCGCGGTCTCCGCTATGCCCGCGTAGTCGGCGGAAATATCTGCCATCGTCGCCTTACCTCACTTCGGGTTGCGGATGTTCTCCGCGTACTGCTGGTCGAATTCGATCATGCCGTCCTTGATGGCGACGAACTGTTGGGCGAAGCCGTCGATCGCGTCGCACAACTGGCCGAGCTGATCGTGGAGGATGTTGTACTGGTCGGCGATGGCCTGCTGGGTCTCCGGCATGCGCAGGGCGGTGCCCATCGCGTCGTCGAGGGCCGCCTTCGCCGCATCCTTGGCCGGAATAATGGTGTTGGCATTGGCGCTCCGCAACGCGGAGGCGGCCTCTTCGACGTCGCTGTACGTGATGCTGACATTGGCCATGGTGGAGGTTTCCTCTCCTGATATGAGGTCTGTTCCGATTCGGTTCCCGACCGGCGCTACAGCTTCGGTCCCGTCCAGGAGTCGGTGGGGTAGTCGACCCCGTTGTTGTCGCCGTCCGCGCCGTCGGCGCCCGGCTCGACGTCCCGCTCGTTCTGGTCTTCCTCGTCCAGTTCCCAGGTGCCGAGCCAGTCGTCGCGGTGGTACGTGTCCGTGTCGGTCTCGCCGTCCGCGTCGGTGGTGGTGACGGTCCGCGTCTGCGAGCCGTCGTCGTGCAGGACGAGTTCGGTGACGGTCGTCTCCTCGTTGCCGTCCTTGTCCGTCGTCGTCGTGGTCGTGGTCTGCCCGCCGTCGTCGTTCTTGACGGTCTCGGTCTCGACGGTCTCCGTCTCCCGGTCGTCGTCGTTGGTGAACTCCGCGGTGCCTTCCGACGTGGTGCCCGAGCCGTCGTCCTCGACCTCGACCTCCTCCACCGTCTCCGTGCCGTCGGGTCCTGTCGTGGTGATCGTGTAGCCACGCCTGTCGAAGGAGTCGCCGTTCTCGTCCGGCTCGCTGTAGTCGGGGGGGCCGTCGTACTCGATCGTCGTGGTGTATTCCTCGCCGTCGGCCGTGACGACCGTGGACTTCTCCTCGATGATGTTGTAGTCCTCGTCGTAGGTCACCCACACCTCGGTCTTCGCGCCGTCGTCGTCCCCGAACTGGATATGGGTGGGCGGGAGCTCCAACTCCGGATCCGGGGGCCGCTCGCCCGGCGGCGCCGGCCGGTGGTCGTCCGGCTCCTTGGGATAGTCGTCCTTCCACGTCTGGCACCAGTCAGGACTGTCCTCCCTGGAACACACCTCCCAGATGTTGTCCTCGGGGTTCTCGCGGAAGTACTCGTCGGCCCCGATCTCCCGCAGATAGTCGTTCCACTCGTCGTTCCTTCGCTCCCACTCCTCGACCGCGAGTTTCTCCTGCTTCCAGTTGTCGAAAAGCGAGTTGGCGGCATCAGTGGCGGCCGTGGCGGCGATCTGGGCGTCCTGCTGGAACAATGCGTCGGCGACGCCACCGAACATGTCGCCGAACCGTTCCAGCTTGTCCTTGCCTTCGTCGATCCGGACCTTCGACTTTCCGTAGAAGAGCTGGAACTGGTACGCGAGGTCGTAGTTGCCGAAAACCGACTCGTTCGCGCTGGCGGTCTCGCTGCCCACCTCCTCCCAGACGCCATTGCCGCCTCCGGTGTCGGCCTTTTCTGCCAACGCGTGCAGACCGCGCTGCATGGCGTACAACTTCTCGTAGTCCATCGCGAAATCGGCGGCCGAGCCTTCTTCGGCCATGAGCGCCTCCGTGGGTTGTCGCGCGCTCCCAGAAATCCGGAGGGCGCTGATCGCGTCGTGCCGGTCGGTCGCTCGGGGGCAAGTGGCGACTCGCGGGCGAGTAGGGAGTTCGGTGTCAGCGGATACCACTGCAAACCGTGCCCCTGGGGCAGGTTCAAGAGCCGCGCCACGTGACCCGGATCACGTTCCCCTCGCGTTGAGTCTGCCCCAGGGGCAGCGTGTGGGCTTGGCCGGGACGCCCCCTGTCGCCCCCCGAGCCCTGAGCGGGGGGCGACCCCCTCGCCTTCGTGTCGCCCGGCGAAGGCGAGGAAGTCGAACCACCGGCGTCAGGTGCCGCTCCGTGAGAAGACAGGTGGGTCATGGCTCGTCCGCCGGACTGGTCCGCGCTCGACCTCGACAACGACCCGACTCCCGGGGATCCGGACCGGTTGGAGGCGCTGCTGGAGTCGCAGCAGTCGATCATCGACCTGGCGCAGGACATCGACGACGGCCTCGACGAGCTGATGAAGACGAACAGCGAGGCCTTCGTCGGGGAGACCGCGAGCGCCCTGCGTGAGGAAATGGACAACCGGGTCCGGAAGTTCGTGCAGAGCTTCCAGGAGGCCCACCAGTCCGTTCACGACGCCCTGACGACCTACCGCACGGTTCTGGTCGACCAACAGGACGTCGCCGACGGTGCGTTGAGCCAGGCCGCGGATCTGGACGAGGACGATCCGGACCGGGAGACGCACCGGAGCACGGCGAAGGACGCGGGGGACGCGCTGGACGAGGCGGCCGCCACGGCGGCGACAGCGCTGGAGGAGGCGGCGTCGAGCATCTCCTCGATCATCGACCCCTGTGAGGAGTTCTGGAAGTTCCTGACCTACTTCGCGATCGCGCTGATCGTTCCCGCGCTGGTGCTTGGCGGGCCCACGGCACTGCTGTTCCTGGCGGTCAACACGGCGCTGCTGGTCAAGACGGCGATCGACTTCGCCGGGGGGAACGCGAAGGCCTGGGAGCTGGCGCTCGCGGTGCTCGGGATGCTGGTTCCCACCACCAAGGGGCTGAACATCACCAAGGCGTTCTCGACGATCAAGACATGGTCGACCAACAAGGCGGTGAACCTGTACAAGGCCGGACCGACCCAGATCGCCAAGAACCTGAAAACGGACATAGGCGGGCTGCTCACGGGCGGGTGGACGCTGGGCCGCAGGATCATCGAGATCGTCGGCGACGACGGACTGCGGGTGCTCAGCGCGAAAGTGGTCCACGCCATCTACAACGGCCTGGGCGGGAAGAACGGGTTCGCCGGCTATGTCGGCGCCCACTTCACGAAGATCGGGTGGCTCGGGATCGTCGCGCCGGTCAACGTCGGCGAGATGGGCGCGGGGCTGCTCAACGCGTTCAAGATCTCACTGATCGACCGGGGCTTCTTCGGCCGTTTCCGCACCGGCGCGGTGATCTTCGGCGGCCGGCCGATCGACCGGCGCGTCCTCGTCGGCTTCGACGGGAGCGGGCGAGCCGTCATCGACCAGAAGCGGTGGCTGCGCTACCAGGCCGGCGCGGGGGCCGCGTTCCGCGGCGTGGGCGCGTTCGGGCATCTCTTCACCGGCGGCGCGAACGGCGCGTTCAGCCTGCCACCGATCGGCGGCCTGTCCACCCTCGACCACTTCGGCGCCGGCTTCACCCCGATCAATGTCGCCGGCAACCGGCTGACGGCCCCGCTCCAGCGTGTTCCGTTCTCCTCCCCGAACGTCGTCCTGAACGACCTGGCCGTCCCCCCGCCAGCGGGTGTCACCACTCTGCCCGGGGGCCTGCCCACCGTGGAGAAGATCGCCGACCTGGGCCTGGCCGACATGCGGCCGGTCCAGCCGATCAACGTCCACTTCGCCGACCAGGGTCTGCGGATCGGGGTCGCCGGCCACCACCCCGGCTTCGCGCTGGCCCCCACCGACGGGCTGGGGAGCCTGCCGGGCGACTTCCACCTGGCCGGCCGGCCCTCCGTCGTCGTCAACGTGCCCGCCGCCGGCGGCCAGACCATCGGCGTCGAAGTGCCGCTGCTGCCAACCGGCTCCACCGTCGTCCCTCCCACCAGCGTGGTGAACGGCACCCCCGCCCCCGTCGGCCAAAGCCCCAGCCACCTCGTGGACATCGGTGGCCTGGGCTCCTCCGCCCCCTTCCGGCTGGAGATCGGCGCCGACGGACTGCGCATCGTCCCCACCGGCGAGGGCCGGCTCCCCGCCTTCTCGCTCGGCACCATGCCCCAGCTCGGCGAGATGACCACTCTGCCCGCCGCCGGCCTCTCCATCGCCCGCGGCGACCTGCCCGTCCTCACGCCCGCCGCCCTCCCCGACGGCGCGGCCCGGCCGGTCGCCCCCCAACTCCCCGGCGCCGGCCGCCTGAACCCCGGCGAGATCTCCCTCGACCTCGACATCGGCCTCGCCTCCCCGCTCCGGATCCACTTCGCCGACCAGGGCCAGACCCTCACCCCGCCCCAGGCCGCCGCCCCCTCGCCGCCCCCTTCCGCCGTCCCCGCTTCCTCCCGCGCGTCCTCCGGCACCGCTGTCGGCGACGACCTGGGCGGCCAGGCCCCGATCCGGCTGCACCTCCACCGGAGCGGCCCGCTCGAAGGTCACTTCGTGGCGGTCTCGCCCGGCCGGGCGCCGCAGTTGGTCGGTCCGAACGGGCAGCGCGTCACCGACGCCACCCTCGTCGAGGTCGGGGGTCTGGGCTGGGCGGTCGGCAGGAACGGCCACCTCGAAGCCATCGTCGACGGCACCGGCGCGCACACCTTCGACGTGACACGGCTCGGCGGCCGCGGCGACGCGCGGCTCGACCAGTTCGCCGCCATCCCCCGGGGCGGCGGCGACGGCACCCCCTTCGTCCTCTTTCGCGGCGACGGTCAAGCCATCCCGGAGCCCGCCAGGTTGGTCGGCCAGGCCCTGGTCATCCAGCGCGCCCCCGGCGCCGTCGACTTCCACTCCCGGGACGGCGGGCTGCTCGGCAGCGCCCTCTCCCTGCCGGGCGAGGGGGGCCACGCGCTGGTCATCCCCAACGGCACGGGCCGCCCCCACGTGGCGGGGCCGGGCGGCGGTCCGCTGCGGTTCGCCACCTTCGACCAGGTGGGCGACCTGGGCTGGCTCGTGGGACGCCGCGGCTACGACTCCGTGCTGATCGACCCCGCCGGTGTCCACACCCACACCGTCGTGCCGCTGCTGGGCAAGAAGGACGCACCCACCGGTGACCTGGCCGCCGTCCCCGCGGCCGGCCACGACGGCCCGCCGCTCCTGATCCGCGACGCCGAGGTGCGGTCACAGGCGATCAACGTGCACCCCAAGGCCGGCTGGATCACCGTGGGGGACGGCGCCGACGCCGTCGTGTTCAGCGGCGCCGGCCGGGTCCTGCCCGACGTGCATCCCCTCGGCAAGGGGCCGGTCACCCCCGAAACCCCCATGGTGCACCGGGTTCCAGACGACACGACAGTCAAGGGGAAGGTCCCGGACGGCGAAGGAGGCAAGCCCGCCACCGGCGACCGGAACATCCTCGAGGTGCTGGGCCTGGACGGGAAGCTCCTCTCTCCCGACACGGTGCGGCGGCTGTCCTACGACACGTTCGTCATCGAGGTGCCGGGCGGCCTCCCGGTGCTCACCGACGTCAAGGGCAGGACCACGGGCCTGGCCTTCCGGCTGGTCGACCCCCAGCTCACCAGCGGCAACGCGATGCTGTGGCCGCTGGGCGGCATCAGCCGCGGCCCGGATCTGAGCCACCTCCTCGGCAGCACGGGCGAGGCTCGGTTCGTCGGGGACGAGCTGTGGGTCGGCCCGCGCCAGCAGGCCTGGAACGAGATCTTCGCCAAGGACGGCCACCTCCTCGGCCACGCTTTCCCGTTGAACACCGACCAGCGTTGGTCGGCCATCCTGTTCGACCCCGCGGGCGACGGTGCCCCGTACGTCATCGGCCCCGACGGGCTGCGCCTCGACAGCGTGCCCGCGACCCGATTGGGGGACCAGGGCATCCTCGTGGAGGTCGGCGACCGGCTTCCGCTGCTCGTCAAGGGGTCGGGCGGCGGCGTGACCGTCGCTCCGCTCCGGCTCGACGGCGGGGCGGCCGACTGGTTCGCGGTCCCGCCGGCCGGCTCGTCCGACGGGGCCGTGGTGCTCGGCCGCGACGGCCGGCTGGTGAGCGACGACGTGCTGATGGATGCCGGCGAGAACCGTGTCGTGGTGCGGGAGGCCGACGTGGTCACGGTCTTCGTGAACGGCCGGCCGACGGCCGCCGTCCCCGGGCGCGCGGACGGCCCGATCGGCGAGGGCAACGTCCTGCACGTGCCGCCGGACGGCTCGCGGGCCTTCGTCACGAGCGCGGACGGCACGGAGGTGCCTGGTTCCCGGGCCGTCGTGTTGGCCGAGGACACCTTCCAGGTCGAGGTGCCCGACCTCCCCAGGGGTGTGGTCAACGGCCTCGGCGAGACCACGGCCGCCCCGCCGGCCCCCGCGCCGACATCGGAGAGGGCTGCCGGGGGCGCCGGCACCGGTGGTGGTGGCTGGTCGGTCTCCGACCTGTTCAGCGGCAAGATGTGGGACGTCAACCCGGAGCTCGCGATGTGGCGGGCTCTGGAGGAGCTCGGCCTGCCCCACAACGCCCCGCTCGCTGCCAGCTTCCCGGAGCCCAAGGTCTTCACGGTGTTCGTCTCGAACGGTTCGCGGGCGCTGAACAGTGCGGACGACATTCCGCTGGGGAACCTGGGGCCGCGCGGCGAGAGCAGCACGACGAACCCCACCGGGGGTGTGTCGAACGTCAACCCGGCCCCCACCCAGGGCACCCCACCGCCCGGCCGCTCGACCGGCTCGCTCGGGGGTTCCGGTTCCACCGGTGGGCCGCCGGACTCCGCGATCGTGAGGGTCTCCGACATCGGCACGAGAACCCCGGCGCCCCGGCCCAGGAGTTTCGATGTCGAGGGGCTGACCGGTGTCCGTTTCGCGACCACCTTCGACGACGCCGGTGGGGTCACCCGGGTCCAGCTCATCGCCGGCACCAACCCGCCGGTCGCGGCGACCCACGGGGTCGGCGACCCGCAGGGCGTGTTCCGCGCCCAGCAGGCCCTCGGCGGCGGCGTCACCCGGAATCTGAGCTTCCGGGTGGACGGCGACGGCGTCGAACTGCTCTCGATGGAACGCGCCGCCAACCTCACCGACGCCCACTTCGGCCCGGTGAACCTGCGGACCGACGACCTTGCCGCCGGCGGCCCGACCGTGACCGGCGCCACCCGCGCCGGCGGCGGGCGCGTCACCATCACGGCGGGCGACACCGCCGGCACGGTGCGGCTGCACCACGACCTCGGCGGCGGCATCTCGCGCGACATGACGGTCCAGCTCACGGGCGCCCAGCCGACGGTTCAGGCCGGGCACCGGAACGTCGACCTCGGCGCCGTCCTGGGCTTCGGGGGCACCTCGCTCCGCTTCAACGAGACGACCGGTGCCGCCCCAGAGCTGCGGATCGGCCGGGGCGGCACGGCCGTGGTGCCCAACGCCGTCACGGATCTCGGACCCCACATCCCGGGCCACCACCTCGTCGCCGCCGGGCCGAACCGGATCGTCGTCGGCGCCAACGACGCCGTCACGCACCGCCTGCTGCCGGTCCCTGGCACGGCGGCGGTGCCCGGCGCGCCGGCCGGCGGCCACCACGTGTTCGTGCCCGCGGCCGGCACCGGCGGCGGCCCCGTCGTCCGGGCTCTCGACGGGACCGCGCTTGGCGGCGTCACCCCGCACCCGCAGGTCGGCGGCGGCACCCGCTTCCAGGGCGGCGGCATCCACGTCTCGGTGGACGGCGCCGGCACCCGGCTGTCCCAGGTCGTCGAGCTCACCGGCCACGGCGGCGCCACCAGGAACGTCCTCGCGCACGTCCCCGTGGGCAACCCGGCGGACCCGGCCTTCCTCCAGGCCGACGGCACCGTCTTCGCCGGCGTCACCCGGCAGGCCAACGGCGACTTCCAGCAGGTCGCGGGCAACGTGACCAGCACCTACCACCCGAACGGCACCCTGATCCAGGACGTCGTCCACCACAACAGGGGCCCACTCGTCGGCCAGAACGTCACCGCGCCCAACGGCGGCGTGCCCCACGTCGGGGACACCCAGGGCGTCGCGCAGGGCACCACCGGCACCTTCCGCGTTCCGGTGCCGACCGGGCCGCACGCCCTGGTCAACCAGGCCGGCGAACTGACCGGCACCGCCATGCAGTTCACCGGCCGCAACGGTGCGGGCCTCAACGCCTTCGGCCATCTGCCGGTGCCAGCCGACACCGCGCCGCTCGCCCTGCACACCGGCAACGGCGCCGGGATCCCGGCCGGCACCGTCCGGGGCGGCACGGCCACCCTGCCCAACCCGCCCGGCAACACGGTGCACCGGTACGACGGCTCGCTGATCAAGGAGACCATCCGCGTCAACGGGGGAGGGGCCGACCTCAACGGCCGCGATCTCGTGGTCAGGCCCGGCAACACGGTGGCGACCATCACGCCGCCTGGCGGTCACCGCGCCACGGCGTCGGCCACCGTCACCGAGCAGGTCGACGAGCTGGGCGACAGCACGGGACTCCGCCTCGACATCAACGGCCGGGGCCTGGCGATCGACAACCAGGGCCGCGTCACCCACGACGTCTTCACCCTCAACCAGCCGGGGCAGCCGGCGCGTTTCGCGTTCGTCGACACCACCAACCCGGCCGGGGCCGGGCTGCGGAACGCGGACGGCACGCCCACCCTCCACGTCACCTTCACCCGGCTCCCCAGCGGGGAGTT
The DNA here is from genome assembly GCF_054783955.1 of Streptomyces mayteni. NCBI lineage: Bacteria > Bacillati > Actinomycetota > Actinomycetes > Kitasatosporales > Streptomycetaceae > Streptomyces > Streptomyces mayteni. The sequence goes on from NZ_BAAGPR010000044.1 coordinate 25,458, forward strand.
CACCGTCGCCAGCCCGGAGAACGGCATCGTCGCCCGGTTCGGCGCCGACGGCGCGTTCCAGTTCCAGGACATCCGGCTGCCCGGCGCCGGCGCGGGCGGCGCCGACCAGTTCGTGCGGATGCGCCAGTTCGGACACGACTTCGGCCGGCGCTCCTACGAACTCCTCGACAACAACCACGTCGTCATCCCCGACCGCACCGTGCTGCCCAGGCCCCGGACGGGCGTCAACCCCAACCCCGGCTTCCGCGTCAACGGCGACGAAGGAGCCTTCCGGCTCTACCGGCAGGACGGCCACCTGGACGTCTCGGTCAGCGCCCCGGACGCCACCACCAACATCCGGAACGTCACCCCGCACGGAGCGGATGGCGGCGCCCCGACCAACCCGCGGGTCCTCGAACTGGCCGACGGCGTCAACTCCCGCTACCTCGACATCACCGACGCCACCAACCTCCGGCTGCTCGACGGTGAGATGGGACTGGTCGACGGCCACGGCACCATCCACATCCGGGACAACGGCGGCCACCGGATCGACGGCCACGGCGCCCGGGCCAACGAGTGGGCGGAGTACAGCACCACCGGCAAGATGACCAGGCAGCGGATCGACGTCTTCCACCAGGGGCGGGCCGTCGGCGACCAGCACTTCGTGATCGACTACACCACCCCCGGCGGCCCCACCTGGACCAGGAACCCCTCCACCGAGGCCGCGGCCCCGCGGAACCCCAAGTGGTTCGACTTCGGCGAGGTCGACATGAAAGGCGCGGAACACGGCCGCGTCTCCCTGCTCTCGCACAGCGGCGCCCCCGTCTTCGAGCGCCGGGTGCTACCGGACGGCGGCGTCCTCGACAGCCACGTGGCCGCCCCCAGCCTGCGCGGCGGCAACGGCGTCTCCTTCGGCCCCGGCACCCGGGACCACTGGTCGGAGATCCGGGCCGACGGCAACCTGGGCGACTTCGGCCGCCGCAAGTGGAGCGTCAGCGGGCGCGCCTGGGTCGACTACGACAACGCGGGCAACCCGGTCCGGCACTTCCGGGAGAACCCGCAGGGCGGCCACGTCATCGCCGACATGCGCGGCATGAACGCGCACTACTGGTCCGGCAGCACCGGCACCTGGTACCGGTTCGACGCCGACTACCAGCAGGTCGCCACCGGCACCAGGACCTGGAGCCCGGGCCGCGCCTGGATCGACACCATGGGAGACGCCGCCACCGGCGAGACCAAGATCGTGCACCAGAAGTTCGGCCGGATCGCGGGACTTGACAACCTCCGCCGCTACACGGCGTACGACATCAACGCCAACGGCGGTTGGAGCAACGAGTGGAAGGCCGTCGCGCCGACCGGCAAGGAGGTCGGCGGCTCCACGGCCATGAAGAACGGCGACCTCCTCACCATCGAGCGGGTCGCCGAGCAGCGGCCGCCGAACGCCTGGCGGTCGGTGCTCAGCTCGGAGTTCCGGGGCACGGACTTCAGCGGCGACCAGGCCCGCTGGGCCAAGGACAGCAGGATGCAGCTCGCCCGCTGGGAACAGAGCAACGGCGGGGTGGCCGTCGACCACGGCGTCCAGCTCACCAGCCAACAGGGCAACGGCGTGTTCCGGATCAGCCACACCGGGAACTTCGTCGGCGAGACCCGCAAGCTCACCAACGGCAACGACCTCAAGGTCGGCGCGGACGTCAAGCTGCCGGACGGCGTGACCCTTCCCCACCGCTACCAGCCGTGGTCGGAGGGCGCCGGCAATCTGGAGGGCCACCGCACCTTCAACCAGGCCGACTTCGCCCAGGTCCACCTGCCGAACGGCAGCGGCAAGACGGCCGACGACGTGCTGTTCGTGGACCGGTTCCACATCAACCGGGCCCACGCCGACCCGTTCTCGCCGACCGCCGACGCCGCCGACTGGCGGATCGCCCGCGTCGGCTTCAAGGACGGCACCATGCTGGACTACCGGCCGCGCCCCATGGAGGACCCCGTGGGCGACGCCCTCGACTTCCGGCGGACCGGTTACCAGGGCGGCACCGCGGACTGGTCGATCCTCGACCCGCACGGCACGGTCGTCGCCCGCCAGGACACCTTCGGGCTCGGCGACGCGGGCGTCCAGATCCGCGCCGACGGACCCAACCGCTGGATCGGCGCCGACGGTTCAGGCGGCGTTCGCAAGCACGCGGCCACCAACGACATCCACTACCGGGGCTGGGACCGCCACTCGTTCCAGGACTTCGACGCCAACGGCCAACTGGTCCGCGAACACCGGCTGTTGGCGAAGGGCGTCACCGTGGGCGGCTGGCAGGTGCCGGGCAACGACGGCGCCCCGCCGACCTGGCGCTGGAACAAGATCGACGCCGACGGCACGGTGCGGCGGTTCGGCGACCAGGACGCGCGGGTCCGCCAGTGGTTCGACTCCCGGGGCCGCCTGCTGGGCGACTGGCAGCCGGGCGCCCGCTGGGTCGACACCCTCGACGAGGGCGGCCTCTCCGTGCGGATCCAGGAGATCCCCGCGTTCGCCACCAGCGGCAACCCGGCCCGCGACGCGCTGACCATGAAGCCGTTCCGGGTCCGCGAGTACTTCGCCAAGCCAGCCGACCTGGACACGGCGGTCGACGCCGACGCCTACCGCGCCTGGAAGGAGTACGACGCCGGCATCATGGTGCGCGAGATCAAGCGGCTGTCGGACGGCTCGTTCCTGGAGCGGGAGACCTGGCAGAAGCAGTGGCGCCGGTACGTCTTCGGCACCAACAACACGCACACGGTGGTGGACGAGCGCACCATCCCCGGCAACGTCTACGAACGCGACACGTTCGGCCGCACCCACCTCGTGGGCCGCGAGACGCACTTCATCGACTTCCCCAACGAGTTCCGCGGCTTCACCCGGGAGTGGCGCGAGCCGATGCGCTGGAGCTGGGGCCCGTCCGTCACCAACGGTTCAGGGCCGGTGCGCGGCGCCGAGTCGCTCTACACGCCGTTCATCGCCAACTCCCTGGGCCAGATGGGGGTGGAGCTCCTCCAGGAGTTCACCCTGGACTTCCTGCTCAACCTCACCGTCTTCGGCATCGTCTCGGCGGTCACGGGCACCCCGTTCACCCTCACCGACGTCCAGCAGGCGGCCTTCGGCGCCGCCATCGCCGGCGGCGTCAAGACCCTCTCCAACGGCCTGCACAACTGGGCGGGGCACCGCGGCACCTGGAAGGTCGGCCTGGGCACGCTCGACCTGGGCAACTCCTCCTACTTCCGTACGAACGACGACAGCTGGGACGTCGAGTTCGCCGGCAACGAGAAGGTGCTGCGCTGGCGCGTCGGCACCTACGACTTCTTCAAGGACGGTCTGGTCGGCGGTCTCGGCGGCTTCGCCGGCGCGGCGGCCGGCGCGGCGATCTTCGGCGTCAAGGACTCCGAGGGCAACCGGCACCAGCTCTCCGGCGGCGACGCGCTGATGTACGGCGTCGTTGGCCTCGCCGGCGGCCTCGCCGGCACGTTCAGCGTCGGCGCCATCCGCGGCATGACGCAGAACACCGCGGCCGCCCGCCTCTACCACCGGGCCGGTGTCATCGACTTCCTCGTGATGCCGGTCCTCAGCAAGCTGATCGACAAGAACCTGGCCGTCTTCGTCCTGGGCCCGGCCATTCGCGAGTCCCTCGGCATCGTCCCGCCCTCGCCCGACAACGGGTCCGATCCCTCCAACAACCAGCCCTTCGACTTCACCCCCGCGTGACCGGGGAGCGAACGCCAGGTCCCAGGGGGCGACACCACCCGACCCACGCCAGGAGTTCGATGACCGACGACCCGATCCGCGTCGCGCCCACCGGGCCCTGAGCAGAACTGACCTATCCTGACCGACCTGTCCCGACCCCACATCGAGACCAGACCAGAGGCAGAGCGATGAACACAGGGTCCGAGAAGCCCAGCGATCCTTCTCCCGACGACTACACAGACGCCTACACCCGTCGGCCGACCCTCGCGCGGCGCGGACTCATGCCGGGACGGCGGGTGTTCGTCTCGACGGCCTGGACCGCCGCCCTGGTGGGGGTCGTCGTGCTGTCCGTGTGGGCGGCCACCTCGCTGTCGGGCGGCGGGCCCGACCAGCCCGTGGCGGCCCAGGTAGACCCGGCCCCGGCCCGCGAAACGCCGTTGCCGACCCCGTCGGAAGAGGCCCAGGACGAGGTGGAGCCGGAGCCGGAGGAGGAGCCCGAGCCGGAGGTGACGACCCAGGAGGAGACGGTTCAGGAGGAGGTCCAGCAACCGGAGCCCGACTCCGTCCCGCAGGAGGAGGAGAGGTCGGCTGAGGAGGCCGAGGAACCGTCGTTCACGGGTGGCGACGGGGGCAGCATGCCGATCATCGACGGCCACGAGTACCGGCTGGTCTCGGCCGGCAACCTGAACATGTGCGTGGACGTGAAGGAGGGCTCGGCCAGGCGGGACGCCAACATCCGTCTGTGGGGGTGCAACGGGGGCCTGGCCCAGAACTTCATCATGCACTGGGACGGTCAGGGCCTCGAGTACGTCCTGGAGTTCCGCGAGAACTGCGTGAACGTCGCGGGCACCTCACAGGAGGTCGGGGCCGACATCCGGACGTGGGACTGCAACGGCACCGGGGCCCAGACCTGGCGCCTGGAAGCCCAGCCGGGCCTGAGCGCCTACTCCCTGGTCGCCACCCACAGCAACCAGTGCATGGACGTGGACGCCTCCGACTTCACGCAGGGCACGAACATCCGACAGTGGGTGTGCAACGGCAGCGACGCCCAGGTCTTCCACGTCGAACCGGCGCCGTGAGCCGGGCGGGTGGCCGCCGCCGGCCGGCGTTCAGGCGCCGGCCGGCTGCGCGTCCCGGCACGTCCGGTTCGCGCGCCGCAACACGTCGGACTGGGCGGGGTTGTAGAGGTCGTTGACCGCCTGTCCGACGACGCGCGCCGCGGACTTCGCGTCGTACGGCGCGCCGGGCCCGATGTCCCACAGCCCTGGATGTCTGGCCGCCAGGACCTGGCCGAGGCGGCCGAGGCGGCCGGCGAGGTCCTGTCTGGTCGCCTCGTCGGCGTCGGCCGGCAGCCGCCGGAACTGGTCGATCACCGGGTCGCGGTGGACGTGCGGCAGCGCCTCCCGCCAGGCCGCGAGGGCGGTGGGGCCGAGCACCCGGGTGACGACGACCATGAGGGAGCGGTCGGCTTCGGAGAGACCGGCCACGACCGCGGCGAACTCGGGCGGCAGGTCGAACGGCGCGCGGGAGCGCAGCATCAGGGCGATCTCCTCGCGGCTGCGCTGCAACCGTTCGATCCGGGCGGCCAGTTCGGCGTCCTGCGCGCGGAACTCCCCCTCGGGGTACTCGTTCATCAGGTAGTCGCCCATGGCGGTGATGCGGGAGAGCGGGACCCCGAGGTCGGCCAGGCGCTTGATCCGCAGCAGGCGCGTCAGATGGGCCACGCGGTAGCGCTTGTATCCGTTGGCGCTCCGCTCGGGCTCGTCGAGCAGGCCGATCTTGTGGTAGTGCCGTACCGCCTTCACGGTGGTGCCCGCGAGTTCGGCGATCTGATGTGTGCTCCACCCCACGACTGCTTCCTTCCTCAAGGCCGTCCCTGGTGTTGATGGCGACGACGAGGAGGTGGTTCACGGGTCAGGAGACTTCCGCGCGGGCGCTGTGCGCCGCGATCCGGTACTGGCCGCCGCCGAGGCTCTGCGGGGGATCGGGGGCGGTCCACTCGGGGTCGGGGCCGCCATCGACTCGAGGTGTCCGGACGGCCGCACCGCCAACCACGCACGAGCTCGTTGGCTCCCCGGTCCCGGCGTGCCACGGCGCCCGGGTCCCGGCCCACACGGCCGGGACCCGGGCGCTCGTCGTGTCAGGGGTCGGGTCGACACCGTCATCCCCGGAGGACCGTGAGCGGCACCTGCACCGCCACTGGATGCCCGGCCCCGTCGCCCGTCCAGGCCCGGCCGGGGATGGTCAGCGGACGCATGTGGTCCGGCGTCATCCGCGCGCCGATCAGCTCGCCCTCGGTGAGGTTCTTGGGCCCGAGCAGCAGCCCCCTGCGTCCCCGCCTGGCGATGCCGATCCAGCCCATGGTGGTCAGGCCGTCGGCGGGCCCGGCCAGCAGCAGGCCGAGGCGGCGGTCCCGACCGGCTGAGGCGACCTTGCGCAGCGGCTGGTCCACCCGGGTGTTGACGAGCAGCTCCGCGTCGTCGACGACCACCACGGCGGGCTTGCCGTCCAACGCCTCCAGGGCCTCGTTCAGGGCCTCGGCCGTCGGCTCCGGGTCGTCGATCACCCGCGCCAGGCCGTGCTCCGCCAGCAGCCGCAGCGGCGACTCCCGGGGGGTGAGCACCACCAGGCCGGTGCCGTTCATGGCCAGGGAGGCGCACATCGCGGCCAGGGTGGTGGACCGGCCGCTGTGCGGCGGCCCGGCGATCAGGAAGGTGCCGGATCCGGTGGCGAAGTCGTAGCCCAGCGCCGCGCCGTCGTCGCCGGCGACCCCGAGCAGCGCCCACATCGGCCGCCGGTCCTCGTCAGGCACCATGTCGACCGCCTCCTGGAAGCCGATGACCTCGGGCAGCCTGGCCACCTGGAACGGCCGCTGGGAGTCCGCCACCCCGCCGTCCCTGGCGGTGGCCCGGCGCCCGATGGCGCGCAGGGCGTCGGCCTGGTCGTCACCCTTGGCGAGCGCGGTGAGCGGCAGCCTGAGCACCTGGCCCTCGATGGCGCCAGGGGTGAACCAGCCGCGGCCCGGCGGCAGGTACTCGGGCACCTTCCTGCGGTTGACGCCGACGACGCCGTAGTCCATCCGGTCGGACTGGCGCAGCAGCAGCCGCCGGTCGTTGTGCTGGCCGGCGCGGCCGCCGAGGAGCTGGCGTTCCGAGGTGGCGATGACGTGCATGCCGGCGGCGGCGCCCTCGCGCAGCAGCCTCAGCAGATCCTCCAGGGTCCGGCCGCCGTCCTGCTTGTCGAGCATGGTGACCAGGGCGTCCCAGCCGTCGATGAGCAGCAGCAGGTGGGCGGGGCGTTCCAGCCGGGGCAGCCTGGCCCGCAGCTCGCTGATCGAGGCCACGTCGGCCTGCGCGATCAGGACCTGGCGCCGGGTGAGTTCGGCCATCAGCCGGCGGATGAGGCGGTCGAGGCGTTCGGTTTCGTGGCGGGAGACGACGGCGCCGGTGTGCGGCAGGGACTCCAGCGCGGTCAGGCCGCCGCCGGCGGCGTCGATGCCGTGGACGTGCAGTTGATCGGTGGTGAGGTGCAGGGCGGCGGAGCCCGCGATGGTGCGCAGCGTCTGGGTGCGGCCGGAGCGGGGCGCGCCGATGACGTAGAGGTGGCCGAAGGTGCCGAAGTCGAGGTGGCCGAGCCGCTGGTCCTGCTGCCCCGGCAGGTCGAACAGGACGTAGGGGAAGGGGGGCAGCCGCGTCGCGCCGGGGTGCGGGTCGTGGTCGGGGGCTTCGAGGGTGACCTCGTCGTCCAGTGGCGGCAGCCAGGGGCGTGGCCGCGGCGTGAAGTCGGGCAGGGCCTTGGCGGCCGCGTTCACGGCGTCCACCAGGACGGTGAGGTCGGTGGGCGGGTCGACGGGCGGCTCCGCCGCGCCGTCGGGGTCGGCGGCCTCCGGGTCCGCCGTCTCCGGAGTGGCGTTCGCCTGGTGGATGACCTCGGGCGGCGGGAGCGGGCGGCCGAGGCGGTGCAGGGGCAGTTCGGCGCCGTGCACGATGCGCGGGCCCGGCGAGCCGCCAGGATCGTCGTCGGTGGGGCGTTCGGCGCCGACGTAGGCGGTCTGGAACGTCATGGGCGGGCCGCCGCCCCGGCGGACCAGGGCGCGGCCCGGGGTGTAGGGGGAGATCGCGGCGGCGGCCGGGGAGTTGATGATGTCGGTGGACTCGGTGCGGTCGGTGACGCGCAGCGCGATCCGCAGGTTGGTGTTGGCGCGGATCTCGTTGCTGACGGCGCCGGCGGGGCGCTGGGTGGCGAGGATCAGGTGCAGGCCGAGGGAGCGGCCGCGCTGGGCGAGGCTGATCAACCCGGGGACGAACTCGACGAGTTCGCGGACCAGGGTGGCGAACTCGTCGATGATGAGCAGCAGTCGGGGCAGCGGGGGCAGTTCGGGGTCGCGTTCCCGCTTGGCGCGGTACTCGACGACGTCCTTGACGCCGACGTCGGCCAGCAGCTGTTCGCGGCGTCGGAGTTCGGCGTCGAGTGAGGCCAGGGCGCGCTGGGTGAGGTGGCCGTCGAGGTCGGTGATCATGCCGAGGGTGTGCGGAAGTTCGGCGCACTCGCGGAAGGCGGCGCCGCCCTTGTAGTCGATGAGGACGAACGTCAGCTCGTCGGGCCGGTTGGCGGCGGCCAGCGAGGCGATCATGGACTGGAGAAGTTCGGACTTGCCGGACCCTGTGGTTCCGCCGATGAGCCCGTGTGGGCCGTCGGCCGCCAGGTCGAGGAGGGCGGTGCCCTCGTAGCCGGCGCCGATGACGAACGCGGTGCTGGCCGGCCGCCGTTCCCAGGCCCGCACCAGGGCGGCGGGGTCGGGCGGCTCCTGGCCGAGCAGCGGCAGCAGCTTGACCTGGGCGGGCAGTCCGGCGTCGGCCTCCACGGTGACGTCCCGGACGGGGGCCAGGGCGCGGGCGGTCTGCTCGCACCAGCGCGGGTCCACCAGGTCGGCGCGGATGCCTGCGACGGTGGGGTTGCCGGTGACGTGCAGGGCCACCTCGTTGTCGGTGGCGGTGACGACGGCGGTGCACTGTTCGGGCAGCAGGTGCTGCCGGTCGTCCAGGCAGAGGCTGTAGATCCGGACCGCGGGGCCCTGGGTGAGGATGTTGGTGACGCCCGGCACCTCGTGCAGCCGGTAGGCGCCGTCGAGGATGACGAGGATGTCGGGCTCGCCCGGTGCGGCCTCCCTGCCCCTGGCGGTGCCGGCGGCCTCGGACCTGGCCTGGACCTCGGCGTACAGCTCGTTGACCCGCCGCGCGGTGGTCTCCCGGTCGTTGCCCAGCGAGACGAGGGGGGCGCCGGCCGCGCCGGGGCGGACGGGGCGCAGATGCGGCAGCCAGCGGGCCCAGGTCCACTCGTCGGTGTGGGCCTGGTCGGTGAGGATGACGATGCGCAGGTCGCGGGGGCTGTGCAGGACGGCGGACTGGGCGACGGCCCAGCGGGCGAGGGCGCGGGTGGTGCGGTCGGGGCCGACGACGCCGACGACGCCGAGCAGGGGGAGTTCGACGCTGACGGGCACGTCGGCGAGCCGCCAGTGCACCTGCCGGTGGTTGCTCTCGCGGGCCTGGTCGGTGATCTTCTTGAGCGAGGCCCGGGTGACGGTGCCCAGCCGGATGGTGAGGTAGTCGCCGTGGTGCCGGCGGCGTTCCCACAGTTGGGGTCCTGGGCCGGCGGCGGCGAGCAGGACGGAGGCGGGGTCGGGGGAGGCGATGTTGCGCTGGTGGCGTTCCTCGACGGTGGCGCGGCGCATCTCGCGTTCGAGGGCGGCGCGGCGCATCCGGTAGCGGCGCAGCTGTTCCTCGTGGCATTTGCGGTTGGCCCGGCGGCCGGTCAACCAGTTGCCCATCGCCATCAGCGGGGTGAAGCAGATGAGGATGAGGAAGTAGAAGGACCGGAAGATCGCGATCATGGCCATGCCCATGACCATGGGCGAGATCATCAGCATGAAGGGGAAGGGACGCGGCCCGCTCGGCGCCGGCGGTCCTGGCAGGCTCAGGTTCTCGGCGTCCAGGTGGGGCAGCATGCGCGGCGGTCGGCTGTACTCGACGCTCAACCCGTCGGCGGCCGGTTTGACCGCGGCCCTGGCCTCGAACTCGGGGGCCAGCCGCAGCAGATGGTGACCGAGCGACAGGTCGGCGAAGCGTGGCCAGTGCCGGGAGCCGTCGTCCGGCTCAGGCCGGTGTCCAGGCGGCGGCAGCGATGGCTTCTGGGGCAGCCCGTCGGGGCCAGCCGGCGGGGGCTCGGCGCTGTGCCCGCCGGGGCCGCCGTCGCGCCGGTCGGCCGGCTCCTCGTCGGTCAGCGGCGTGCCGGTCTCCGGGTCGACGGGCGGCGGCGGGGTGAGGCTGCGCAGCCCGCACAGCTCGGGGTCGGCGTCCGCGGGCAGCCGGAAGCTGGCGGAGCCGTCCGTGTGCACGGTGATCCAGGTGTCGCGGTCGGGTACGCCGTGCTCCGCGAACTCCGGCGTCTCGCCGACGGCCGCTCCTGGGCCGGGGTCCGCCTCGGGGAGCCGGATGGCGCAGCCGCGGTCGGTGCCGACCTCGTAACTGCCGGGGCCGAGCCGCCACACCTGCCCGGCGCCGGGGCCCGAGACGTGCCGCAGCTCCACCAGCACCGGGTCGGTGGCGGTCGGCAGCCAGCCGCCGACCGCCGGGGCGGGCCGCGGGGCCGGCCCGCCGAGGCCGAGCACCGCGCCGTCGCGGACGCCGCTGGCGCCCAGCGGGGTGCTGGAGTCGAGCGGCCGCTCGTCGAGGAACAGCCGGGGGGTGGCCAGGGCCGTGGCGAGTTCGCCGACGGTGGCGTCCCCCGGCAGGTCGAGCAGGTGGTCAGTGAACCGGCCCTGCGGATCGGCGGTGGTGACGATGAGCTTCACGGGCAGTCCTACCGGGTGTGGATATCCGGGTGTGGATATCCGGGTGTCAGGGGAGATGGAGGGTTCTGACGGGCCCGCGCCGGGCGCCGGGCGAGGCCACGGCCGGGCCCCCGCCGGCACGGTCCCCCGCCTCGTCGAGCTCGTCGGCACCCGCGCGGTGCGGCGCGCCGGCACGGTCGCCGCCCTCCGCCTCCTCGCTCTCGGCGACAGGCGGGCGGGGCAGCAGGATGGCGGTGGCGCCGCCGTCCAGGCCGAGTTCCTCGGCCTCCGCGCGCTCGTTCTCCTCGTCGTCCAGTTCGGCGAAGTCACGGCCCGGGGCGGCCCCCGCGCCGGGCGGCGCCGGCGGCAGCGCCGGCGGGATGGCGGACAGCACCCGGGGGATGGCCCGGCCGAGCGCGCCGCCCTCTGCGACCAGGGGCGATCCGACGACGGCGATCTGACCGAGTCGGTCGGCGAGCAGCGTGCGCACGTAGCCGCGCCCGGGGCCGAGGACGAGGAGCCGGAGGTCGGGCAGCTCGTGGGGCGGCGCGGTGAGGTCGGGGGGCAGCGGGTCGGGCAGTTCGGCGCAGACGAGCACCGGCGGCAGCCCGGCCTGGACCGGCAGCCGGGCGGCGAGCCGGTGGGCGTCACGGATCAGTGGCCCGGCGAACCCCCGGTGCACGCCCTCCGCGACCACCACCTGGCCCCTGGGCAGCCGCACCGTGAGCTGGGCGGCCACGGCCTGGTGCAGGGCCGCGCCTGAGCGGCGGTCGCCCCACACGCACACCATCGGCGGCCCGGCGTTCAGGTCGAGGAACGCGCAGCGGCCGGCGACCTCACCGACCGCGACCAGCACCGGAGGGACCTGGTCGGGCACCGGCACCACCGGCGGCAGGGCGGCCCTGGCCACGCTCCAGTGGTCGAGTTCGTCATCCTCGTCGACCCGCCACGGCACGCGCTCCGGCAGTTCGTCGTCCAGCCCGGCGAGCAGCACGGTGACGCTTTCGGCGTCCACCAGCACCGCGTACGGCCGGCCGCCGCCGGCCGCCGCGGCCTCCCGCGCGGCGGCCAGGGCCCGTTCGGCGTCCCGCCAGGTGGCGGGCTCCCGCAGGGCGCGCACCAGGGTACGCAGCGAACGGCGGTGCCGCAGCCAGGCGCGGGCGGGGGCGGCGAACGCGTGGGCGGTGACCGCGACTTCGCGGCACAGCCGGCGCCACGCGGCGCCCCAGCCGCCGAGGCGCATGGCGGCGGCCCGGATGATCAGGAAGATCACCAGCAGGATCGCGAGGATGCCAAGCACCCGGAAGATCGTGTCCCGGTGGGTGGTGAGGAAATCGAGGGGGTCGGTGGTCCTCATGTGACGGGCAACTCCGAACGGAGGGCGGCCAGGACGTGGTGCGCACGGCACGCGGCACGCGACGGCGCACTCCCAGGACCGGGCTGGTCGCACAAGCCGTCGGCAGGTCAGCACGTCGTGGGGCCAGCCCACACCCTGCCCCTGGGGCACACTCAACTCGGTCCGAACGTGGCCCGGATCACTCGGCGCGGGGTGTCGCGACGGTCCCCGCCAGCGCCCTCGCCCGCCCAGAACTTTTCGGCGGTGGGGTCCGTCTCACCCACCATGAACGCAACGAAGCCGGTTGACGAGCTGCACTGTCGTCTCGCGGAACGGCTGGGCGCCGACCGCGTCTTCCGCCCTGCCGACCGCGGGTACGTCGGCGCGGTGGGGCTCTGGAACGGCGCGGTGACCACCAGGCCCGCCCTGGTCGTGTCGCCGCGCACCGGCGCCGAGGTCGCGGCGGCGGTCACCGCGGCCCGGGAAGCCGGCGTCCGCCTGTCGGTGCGCGGCGGCGGCCATGACTGGGCCGGCCGGGCGCTGGTCGACGGCGGGTTGGTGATCGACCTCGGCGCGATGCGCCAGGTGCGGATCGAACGGAACACGGCCGTCATCGGCGGCGGAAGCCAGGCCCGGGACGTCGTGGCGGCCGCCACTCCGCACGGCCTGAACGTCGCCACCGGGACCGCCGGCGTCGTGGGCATGGCCGGACTCTCCCTCGGCGGCGGCTACGGTCCGCTGCTCGGCACGGCCGGCCTGGCGGCCGACAACCTGCTCGGCGCCGAGGTCGTGCTCGCCGACGGCCGGCTCGTCTCGACCGACGACGACCCCGAGTTGTTGTGGGCGCTGCGCGGCGGCGGCGGGAACTTCGGCGTGGTGACGTCGATGCGGGTGCGCCTCCACCCCGACCGCGGTCTCGTCGGCGGCATGGTCCTGTTCCCCTGGGAGGAGGCGGCGAGCGTGCTGGCCCGGCACGCGGAGCTCACCGCCGACGCGCCCGAGGGCCTGACCCTCCTGCTGGAGCTGACCGTCGTCCCCGAGGTCGGGCCGTGTCTCCTCGCGGTGCCCGTCTGGTCGGGTGAGCCAGGGCAGGCCGACGCCGTGATCGACCGCGTGACCCGGCTCGGGACGCCGCTGACCAGCAGCGTGGGCCGGACGTCCCAGCAAGAACTGCTCGCGGGATTCGACCGGAGCGTTCCGCACGGGATGCACTGGGACCTGGGCACCCGTACCGTCGCCGAACCGACGCCCGACATCGCGGAGATCCTGATCCGCGCGGCCGAGGCGCGTCCCGGTCCCGGGGCGGGAATCGGCCTGCGCCCGTTCCACGGTGCCGCCACCCGGGTCGGCGCCGACGACACCGCCTTCGGCCTGCGCACCCGTCACCTGGTCGTCGAGATCTCGGCCGGCCGCGGGCCACGGGAGGACCCCGGCCCGTACCGGAGTTGGCTCGACGGCGTCGACGCCGCGCTGGCACCGCACGCGCTGCCCGGCGGCTACCCCAACTTCCTCGCGCCCGACCGGCACGAACAGATCGCGCACGCCTACGGCGGCCACGCGGCGCGCCTGGTGGCGGCCAAGGAACGCTACGACCCCGACCACGTCTTCACCGCCACCCCGCTCCCCGACCGCCGGGCGCTGGAGACCGACGGGAGGTCGCATCCCGTCTGACGGCGAGGCCGACCGGCCTCAGGAGGATCCGGACAGCAGGGGCCTGATCTCCCTGCGCGCCTTGTGCAGGCGTGACTTGAGGGTGCCGAGCGGGACGCCGACCCGCTCGGCGATCTCCGCGTAGTCCAACTGGCAGATGTCCCGGTAGACCAGGGGCGCGACCAGTTGGGGGTGCTCCCGCTCCAGGCGTTCCAGCGCGTCGAGCAGGTCGATGCGGGAGCCGGCGATGACGCTGGTCGTGCGCGGATCCACGTGGTGGGTGTCCTCGATCACGGTCGGCTGCTCGGCCGCCCGGCGCTTGAGCTCCCGGTACTTCTCCCGGGCGCAGTTCGCCACGACCACGTAGAGCCAGGTGCTGAAACGGCTGCGCCCCTCGAACGTGTCGATCTTCCTGGCGACCTTGAGGAGCGCGTCCTGCGCCGCCTCCTCCGCGTCCTCACGGCAGGGGAGGAACCTGCCGCAGCGCCTGACGACTTCCGGGCGGATGCTCTCCAACAGGGCGTTCAACGCCGCGTCGTCCCCCTGAGCTGCGCGGAGCGCGAGTTCCTCGGTGTGGCCGCCGTGCTGCACGGGGACTCCCTTCGGGGTCGCGGTTCAGGAAAGGCATGATATCGACATGCAATCCTCCGAGCGGATCGGGCGCTACCGCCTGGACCGGCGCCTGGGAGCCGGCGCCTTCGGCGTCGTCTGGCTCGCTCACGACGACGTCCTGGAGGCCCCGGTCGCCGTGAAGGTGATGGCGGAGAACTGGGCCCACCGCCTGGACATCCGCGAACGCTTCCTGTCCGAGGCACGACTGCTGCGCCGCGCCGGCTCCAGCCGGGTGGTGCAGGTCTTCGACATCGGCGAACTCCCGGACGAGAGACCGTACTTCGTGATGGAGTACGCCGACGGAGGAACCCTGGAGGACCGGCTCGCCGACGGTCCGCTGCCGGTGTCCCTCTCCCTGCGCCTCACCGCGGAGGCCGCCCGAGGGGCGGCCGCGCTCCACGTGGCGGGAATCGTGCACCGGGACATCAAGCCCTCCAACGTGCTGTTCCGTCGCTCGTCCGACGGGGCGGACGGCGGAGCGGACGGCGGGCAGGACACGGTGCTGATGGGCGACCTGGGGCTGGCCAAGAGCCTGGCCCAGGCATCCGGGTTGACCATGGCCGCGGGATCGGCCGGCTACCAGCCGCCCGAGCAGGCCGAGCCCGGCGCCGGCATCGACGCGCGGGCCGACGTGTACGGCCTGGGCGCCATCGGCTACCGCCTGATCACCGGCACGGTTCCCGGGCCGCCGGGGAAGGTGGTGCGCCCGGACGAACTGCGGCCCGGCCTGCACCCGGAGGTGCGGCGGGCGCTGCTGCGGGCCATGGAACCGGACCGGGAGCGGCGCTGGCCCACCGCGAAGGACTTCGCCGACGAGCTCGACAGGCTGGCGGAGCTGACCGCCGAGGAGCCCGCCACGCCGCCCCGCCGCCGACGCCGCCGCCCCGCCACCTGGCTCGTGGCCGCCGCCACGGCGGCCGCCGTGGCCCTCGGCGGCGTCGCCGGCTGGCTGACCTGGCAGCGGGCCGGCACCGCGCAGGGCACCCAGGTGGTGGAGGACGCCACCGGGCGGATCTCCGTCGAGGTGCCCCAGCTGTGGGCGGGACAACTGGGCGACGGCGGCTGGGACTCGGGGATCCTCGGCCTGCCGGACGGACACGCGCCCGGGCTGGTCGTCGCGGACGACCTCGCCACGTGGCCCGACCTCGGCTCTCCGGCCAGCGGCCTGTTCGTCGGCCTCAGCGAGCAGGGCGACGTCACGCCCGAGGTCGACGCCCTCAGCCACGACAGCTGCCAGTACGAGGGCAGCCGCGCCTACCGGGGAACCGACTGGCGGGGGACGGTGCGCAGGTGGAGCGACTGCCCGGCCGACACGGGCACCGTCACGGAGGTCGCGCTCGTTCCGTCGGGCGCCGGCGACCAGCCGCAGCTCTATGTGCAGCTCCGCCAGGACGGCGGGAGCGACGCGACGGACTCCGTCCTGGACTCGCTGCGCGTGGCGGACTGACCCCGGAGGGCCGTGGCGTGCCGGCGGGGGCCACGAACCAGCGTCCGCCACCGTGCATCGGAGAGGAGAGACAGCGAACCTCTCCAGGAGTACGCACATGGTGATCTTCCGCAGCGACGAGGCGGCCAGGGCCCCTCGAACTCCCCCTCCAGCGCGCCGGAGCCGCGCACACCCCGCCCGGGTGGTGGCGGCGGCCTCGGGCAGCGTGGCGCTCGGCCTCCTGCTGAGCGCCTGTGGATCCGGCGCCGGCGGCGAGCCGGAGGCGGTGCCCGGGATGGCGCGGCCGGCCGGGGACGACTCGGCGGAAGCCCCGGACGAGGCCGAAGGGAGGGAACAACCCACCGACGACGCGACATCGGACGCGCCTTCGGACGCCGACTCCGGCTCCGATGCCGACTCCGACCCGGGCTCCGGATCCGGCACCGGATCCGGCACCGGCACCGACACCGACACCGACTCGGACGGCGCCCCGGGCTCCGACACCGGCTCGGGGGACTCCGGCGGCCCGGGAGAATCCGACGGCGGCGACGGCGCCGATCCCGGCCCGTACGACCCGTGCGACGGCACCAACACCGAGACCACGGCCGGCGAGGTCGCACGTCCCGTCAACCATCTCCTCCTCACCGTCACCAACACGGCCTCGGCCCCCTGCGACCTGCTCGGCTACCCGGCGCTCCGCTTCGAGGGCGCCCAGGCGGTCCCGCCGGCCTACGAGAGCTCCCAACCGCAGGAGACCGTCACGCTGGAGCCGGGCGAGTCGGGCTACGCGGGCGTGACCCTGGCGGCCGCCGACGGCAGCGCCGGCAACCCCAGGACGGCCACCACCCTCGAGGTCTTCTTCCACGACCGCGACGGCAGCAGCGACGCCAGCGCCATCCCGCCCCTCCCCGAGGAGGGCGTCTCCTACGACGACTCGCTGACGGTCGCCTACTGGCAGCAGACCAGGGACGACGCCCTCGCCTGGTGACCCCGGCGACGCCCACGAGCGGCGCGACGTATCCGGATCCGACGCGAGTCGGCGGTGGGGGGTGTCGCCAACCCCCCTGTGAACACGGGGCACAGGGCCACGGATGGATGGGGAGAACTTTTCCAGCGTTTGCCGCATCGGAACAGAGCAACCCGATGTCGTAAGCAACTCGTTGGAGGAAAGTCCCATGGCCCGCAAGAAGTTCGGAACGGCCGCCGCGATCGCGCTCTGCACCGCCCTGGCCGGTGTGACGCTCGTCGGCTGCTCCGACTCCGACACGGACTCGGAGTCGACTCCGGAGACGGAAGCGACCAGCGGAGCCCCAGCCGGGGACGGGGAAGGGGACCGGGAGCTGCTCACCGGCACCGAGACGATCACGGTCGGGGAGTACGCGGTGAACGTCTCCTGCTCGGGCGACCTGGTCGAGGGCCGGCCGGTCGTCGTGTTGCTGCACGGCGGTGGCGATGACCTGACGACGATGGCCGACTTCCAGGAGGCGCTGAGTGCGGAAGGCCGGGTCTGCTCCTACGACCGTCTTGGCGCGGGCGGCAGTGACCAGCCGGCCGGCCCGCAGGACTTCGACGACACCAGCGAGGTGCTGGACGGCGTGCTCGCCGAGGTCGCGGGGGAGGAGGGCGCGGTGCTCGCCGGCCACTCGATGGGCGGCCTGATCGCCGCCCGCTACGCCCCCGAGCACCAGGAGCGGGTCGCCGGCGTGGTGCTGCTCGACGCCACCCCGCCCCACCAGGTCGGCGACCTCACCGAGCGGATCCCCGAGTCCGCCACCGGCCCGGCCGCCGACCTGCGCGCCCAGACCCTGGCCATCTTCGGGGGCCAGAACCCGGAGCAACTCGTCTTCACCGACGGCGAGGTCGCCCCCGCCGGCGACATCCCGGTGCGGGTCGTCCAGCACGGCGTGCGATACCTCGGCGAGGTCCCCGAGTACGGGCCCGGCCTTGAGGAGGACTGGACCGCCGGCCAGGAGCAGTGGCTCGCGCTCTCCAGCGACAGCGAGCTGAGCACCGCCGAGAACAGCGGCCACTACATCCACGTCGAGGCGCCCGACGTCGCCGCCGAGGCCGTCAACGACGTCGCCGAGCGCGCCACCGCCGGCTGACGACCAGAACCGGGCCGGCCCGGCGGTCGCCACGACTGCCGGGCCGGCACGCCCCCGGGCTGGTCGTCGCGGACGACCTCTCCGCCTGGCCGAACCTCGCAACCCGTTCACCAGGCCGGGGATCGAGAACCGGGTGCGGATCGCGCCGCTGGTCCGCGACGCGGAGTAGTGCCCCCGGCGGTGAGGAACAGCGCTCCGAGGCTCGAGGCGCCTCGGACCCGCCCGGGCGCCCATGGCCAACCGCCGTAAAATCAAAGGAGTTCGACAGAACGTGGAATCCCTGAACAGCATCACTCACGAGCCAGAGACGTCAGGCGGACGGTCGTCCGACGATGGTCCGCCAGTACGTGGGAGGACCGTGATGAGTGAGTCCACCCCCATACCGACCGGACGGCCCCTCGTGTTCCGCGGAGGCACGGTGCTGCCGATGGACCGTGCCCGCAGCGTGCTCGCCGACACCGACGTACTCGTGGTCGACGACAGGATCGCGGCGGTGGGCCAGGAACTCGCGGTTCCCGAGGGGACGGTGGAGATCGACGCCTCCGACGGCGTCGTCATGCCGGGCATGATCGACACCCACCGGCACATGTGGCAGACGGCGATGCGCGGCTACGGCGCCGACTGGACCCTGACCCAGTACTTCGTCTGGTACTACCTCGAACACGGGAAGACGTTCCGGCCCGAGGACGTCCACGCCGGGAACCTCCTCGCCGCCGTCGAGGCCCTGGACGCCGGGGTGACAACGGTCGTCGACTGGTCCCACGGGCTCCAGACCGTCGACCACGCCGACGCCGCCGTCGACGCCCTGCGATCGGTGCCCGGCCGGTTCGTCCTCGCCTACGGCAACATCCAGCAGGCTCCCGCGCAGTGGACGTCCACGCCGGAGTTCCGCGACTTCGTACGGCGCCACGGCACGGGCGACGACATGCTCGGCCTCCAGCTCGCCTTCGACGTCACCGGCGATCCGGCCTTCCCCGAGAAGCCCGCTTTCGAGATGGCACGCGAACTCGGCGTCGCCGTCACCACGCACGCGGGCGTGTGGGGAGCGACCAACGACGACGGCATTCGACTGATGCACGAGCACGGCTTCATGACGCCCGAGACGGTCTACGTGCACGGCTCCTCCCTCTCCGCCGACTCCTACCACCGGATCGCCGCGACCGGCGGCTCGGTCTCGGTGTCCACGGAGAGCGAACAGAGCGCCGGGCAGGGCTATCCGACGACCTGGGCGATCCGCTCCCACGGCATCCCCGTCTCGTTGTCGATGGACACCAGCGTGTGGTGGAGCGGTGACCTGTTCTCCGCCATGCGCACCACCCTGGGCGCCGACCGGGCGCGCGAGCACCTGGAAGCCCACGCCAAGGGCGAGACCGTCACCCACAGCGCCCTGCGCGCCGACCAGGTGGTGGAGTGGGCGACCCTGGGCGGCGCCCGGGCGCTCGGCCGCGGCCACGATCTCGGCAGCATCGAGGCCGGCAAGAAGGCCGACCTCGTCCTGCTGAAGAACGACCACTCACCGGTCTCGTTCCCGATGCTCAACCCCTACGGCCACGTCGCCTTCCAGGCCCAGCGCGGTGATGTGCACACCGTGGTCGTCAACGGCCGGGTCGTGAAGCACGAGCACCGCCTGGTCGGCATCGACTTGGCCGTGGTGCGGCGGACGGTCGAGGAGACCGTCCAGCATCTGCGATCGGCCTTGGGGGCGGAGGCGTGGGCGAAGGGTATGAACCCGGACGTCCCCCGGACGAGGGTCCTGGACAACCCATACACCTACACCGACTACCGCAGCACCTCGACGCACAGCAGCTGAGAAGGAGCCCACGGCCGAGGGGAACCGGCCACCCGGACCCGAGCCCTGTCACTCCCTCGACCAGCCGGGTTCGACACTGACGAAGCGGTACGAGGCCGGTCGCGGCCACGACGCGCCGCCCGGGTCGGGGCGGTGAGTCGAGTGGGCTGGCCCTCCGCCGGGGAGCGGCTGAGCTGGGCTGTCTCGCGCACCCATGGAACCGCCCGCTGGCACGTCTCACCAAAGGAGAAGGGGCTGTCCATGTCGCGTTCCGTCTTGGTCACCGGCGGCAACCGGGGGATCGGGCTCGCCCTCGCCCGCGCGTTCGCCAGCGCGGGGGACCGCGTCGCGGTCACTCATCGGAACGAGCGACCGCCGGCGCAACTGCTGGGCGTGCCCCGCGACGTCACGGATCCCGGCCAGGTCGATCTCGCCTTCAAGAAGGTGGAAGAGGCACATGGCCCGATCGACGTGCTCGTCGCCAATGCCGGGATCACCCGGGACCGGTTGCTCGCCGTGATGAGCGAGAGCCCGCGCGGCCAGTTCCCCGGTGGCACGGGCCGGTTCCGGCGAGCCTTCGAACGCGGTGGGGGCCCGCCCACAGAGGCGAGGGCGCCGGCCCGGGCCGTCTGTCGCCGCGCCCGTTCTCCGAGACGGCGAGGGCTGGAACGCCGCGCAATCCCGGGCTCACGGATCATCGTGGGCGGTGGCGGGTGTCCTTCGGACCGAGGCTTGTGCTGGGCAGGGCTTCGGCGTAGTCGCATGACGCCCCGGTTTGTGATGTTCTGTCAGTTTGGGGTGTCCGGGAACGTGACAGCACGGCTTCCAAGATCATGGAGTTCTCTACGCCCCGTGATCCGAGTGGAAGACCGTGTCTGCCGACGCATCATCGCTGATCCCGCCTGCCCTTGACCAGCTCCGCGAGCATCCCAAGGTCGTATCCGACGAGGTCCCGCGCCTGCTGGAGCGGCTGGCCGAGGTGCCCGACCCACGAGACCCACGCGGCGTACGGCACGCTCTGGTTGCCGTGCTCGCACTGACCGCGTGCGCGGTTCTGGCGGGCGCGAGCTCTGTGCTGGCGGTCAGCGAGTGGATCGCCGACGCCCCGCCGCACATCCTTCAACGCCTCGGCGTACGCCTCGACCCACTGTTCCCAAAGCGGTTCCTGCCTGCGGAATCGACGGTCCGGCGGCTGCTGGCTCGCATCGACGGCGACGCGCTGGACCGGGCGGTCGGACGCTGGCTCGCTGACCGACGCCCGAAAGCGACCGGGCTGCGCGGCCTCGCAGTGGACGGCAAAAGCCTGCGCGGCGCGGCCAGAGCGAAGGGGCGGAAGATCCACCTGCTCGCCGCACTGGAGCACGCCACCGGCCTGGTCCTGGCCCAGCTGGACGTCGGCGAGAAGACGAACGAGATCACCTGCTTCCAGCCGCTGCTGGACACCGTCGCCGACCTGGCAGGAACCGTCGTCACCAGCGACGCAATGCACACCCAGCGCGAGCACGCCGACTACCTCCTCGGCCGGGGTGCCCACTACATCGTGATCGTCAAGAGCAACCAGAAGAAGCTGCGCCGACAGCTCAAGTCCCTTCCCTGGAAGGACGTCCCGCCGCAGGGACGCACCCGGGGCATCGGCCACGGTCGCTCGGAGATCCGCCGGATCAAAGTCGCCACCGTGAACAACCTCGTCTTCCCCGGAGCCCGCCAGGCTGTCCAGATCAAGCGCCGGCGCACCGACCTCAAGGCTGGCAAGACCACCGTCAAGACGGTCTGCGCCGTCACCAGCCTGACCGCCGAGCAGGCCACCGCGGCCCGGCTCGCCGAACTAGTCCGCGACCACTGGAAGATCGAGGCCCTGCATCATGTCCGCGACACCACCTTCGCCGAAGACACCTCCCAGCTGCGGACCGGCAATGCACCCCGCGCGATGGCCACCTGGCGCAACCTCGCCATCGGAGCCCTCCGTACGGCCGGAGTGAAGAACATCGCGGCCGGCCTCCGCCGCAACGCCCGCGACCCTCGCCGCCCCCTCACACTCCTCGGCCTTCAATAATCACGAACCGGACGTAATGCGGCTACGTCAAAGCCCTGCCCTCGCCGTTCCAGGGTCTTCTCGGAACTCTCGCAACTCGTCATGTTCGAGGATCGCGAGGCAGACCTGTGCGGTGCGGGCGGCGGCCCCGATCCGGTCGTCCGCTGACGGGTGGGCCACCCACCGGACGAATGCTTCCGCTGTGCATGCGGTCCAACTGCCGGTGATCGTGCGTTCACAACAGCAGGTGGTCGAGGCAGAGGTTCAGCCCGGCCTCCAGATGTTCCGCAGAGCCGGTAGAGAGCAGGACGGTGACACCGCCTTGGACCGTGGCGATCACGGCCGCTGCCGTGCGGTCGGCGTCGAGGGCTGGGTTGGCTTCGCCGGTCGCTTGCGTGGCCTCGATACCGGCTCGGACGCACTCCTGCCACCGTCGCACCAGTTGCGCCGTGACGGCCTGCGCGGCCGGGCTGTACCGGCCTACGTCAGCGATCAGCACCCCGAGCGGGCAGTGCAGCCCCTGATCGCGGTAGCGCTCGACAATGAGGTCGCGCCACGCCTCCCAGGCCGCGCGCGAGGTGAGTTCGCTCAGGTACGGCTGCTGGTCGTCGAAAACGCGCTCGGCTTCTAGTTCGGCGACTGCGAGCAGAAGCTGTTCCCGGCCTTCCGGGAAGTAATGGAACATTTGCCCCTTGCCGGTGCCGCTGCGCCGGCCCACGTCGTCAAGTGTGATGGCGTTCGTGCCGCGTTCCCGGATCTCGGCTGCGGCGGCTTCGACGATACGCAGGCGGGTCGCGGCGCCTTTCCTCGTGGTCACCGCCCAGAGTGTACTTGCAGGTACATTTTCTGGTGCCTACCTTCGGCCGCATGAAAGCGATAGTTGTCAGCGAAGCAGGGGGACCGGAGGTGCTGCGGCTGCACGAGCGGCCGGCACCTCGTCCGGGCCGGGGAGAAGTTTTGGTGGACATGCGCGTGGCGGGTGTGAACTTCTTCGACACCGCCATCCGCAGACAGGCCTTGGCCGAGGTGCCGGGCGCGGAAGGCGTCGGCGTGGTGGTGGAGACGGGTGAGGGCGTGCACGGGTTCGCCCTTGGTGATCGTGTCGCGTGGTTGACGATCAACAGCCACGGCAGCTACGCCGAGCAGATCGTGCTCTCCGCGGACGGTGCCGTCCCGGTGCCCGACGCCGTCGACGACGAGGCGGCCGCAGCCGTGCTCTTGCAGGGGCTGACCGCGCACCACTTCGCCACCGTGTCCCACCCGGTGCGACCGGGGGACGTCGCGCTCGTGCACGCCGCCGCCGGCGGGGTCGGGATGATGCTCACTCAGATCATCAAGGCCCGCGGCGGCGCCGTGATCGGCCTGGTGTCGCGGCCGGAGAAGGCCAAGTACGCCACCGACGCGGGGGCCGACCACGTCCTGGTCTCCGCCGGTGACGCGTTCGTCGAGCCGGTGCGCGAGCTGACCGGCGGCGAGGGAGTGCACGTGGTGTTCGACGGGGCGGGCGCGACCACGTTCGCCGCATCGCTCCAAGTACTGCGCACGCACGGCACGATGGTGTTCTACGGGCCGCTGATCGGTGACGTGCCGACCATCGCGATGAACGACATCCCCCGCAGCACCCGCCTCACCTACCCCGTGACCGAGGACCATATCCGCACCCCCGAACAACTCAAGGCGCGCACAGCCGAACTGTTCGCACTCGTCGAGCAGGGCGAGCTGGTCGTCCGGATCGGCGGCCGCTACCCACTGGCGGAGGCGGCGAGGGCCCACGCGGACATCGAATCGCGTACGACCACCGGGAAACTGCTGTTGATCCCGTGACCGGTCACCGGTGGTGCAGCCTGGTGGGCGGTCGGCGACGCACGGTACAAGTTCTGGACCGCATGGGCCACAATGGACTCCGGGCCGCCGCGTGCCCGGCATAGCTCGGGAAAAGTCCAGCCGAAAACCTGTGCTGGAGTGCCAGGGCGCGCATCACGTCGTGATCAATCCGCGAGATCTGCCTTCGCGGCAGGCTCCAGACCGGTGGACGTTCCTGGTGACGTGAGTATGACCGACGGATTCGTACCGGGAGTTGATCAAGCCGTACCTGCCGGTCGGTGAGTACGGCCCGTACCCCGAGCGGCTGCGGCAACAGTTCGAGGGCGTGATCCGGCGGTTCAGGACGGGCGGACAGTGGCGGGAGATGCCGGCGCAGTTCGGCGCCTGGTCGAAGGGAGCCCCGCTGTCCTCACTCCTCGACCTCAAGGGCGCCGGCCAGGGCGACCGTACGTATCTGAGGTCCTGGCAACAGACCTATACCGACAAGCCCCGCAAGCTGCGCAGTCGCCGAAAGCGCCCACGAGCCGCAGAGAGCTGACTTCCGGGCGGCCGGCCCGACATTCGATCCCCCGCTCGCGATCCACGACCACCAGACGTACGGCACCGCCTACCGGGCCGAGCTGCCCCAGTACGTCACCGCCCCGGCCATGGCCGCCGACCCGGTCATCCGCCAGCGCCTCGACCTGCCCGACACCTGGTGGAACAGCCTGCGCACCGACCTGGACACGGTTGCCGCCAACCCCACGCAGCGGGTCGCGGTCCGGAAGAAGTGGATCGCCCGCGCCGTCCCGGCCGTCACTGGCTGTCCCGCCCCGCACGTCACCGAGTGGTCCACCACCCACGGCGACCTGCACGAACTCCTTTGGTCCGTGAGCCGGGGAGACCACCGGGAGCTGGAGAGCCCATTGCGAGATCTGGTGGCGGCCGTGGTGTGACGGCCGATGACGCTTTCCTGCGTGCGCACGCGCGTCCTTTCTCGTCTGCTGGACGGTGCCGGGCGGTGGATCTCAGACAGGGGTCGGCCACTCGCCTCGGTGCCGAGCCGCCTGGGACGCCGCGAAGTGGGCCGCACCCCGGCGCGCCAGATAGGCAGCCACCGAGGTTGGTATCACGTCCGGGTAGTCCGCGTTGCGCACGTCGCGCAACGAGGCCGTTCCGTCGAACATCGCGACCTGGGCTTGCAGCGCTGCGTACTCGACCACGCTGGACGCCGTGAACTGCCGACGCGCGATCTCCGCGCGCAGGTCGTCGAGGGTGCCCCTGCGCACCAGTTCCCACCTGCGCCCGGACGCCGCCTCGATCTCGTTCCGCAGTTCGAGCATGGACAGCTTTTGGCCGACCACGTGCACCTCGCGGCCCGCGGTCTTCGGGTCGAGCGCGATCGCGGCCGTGAACGCGGCGGTGTCCGCAATCGTGGTGATGTCGATCGGGCGCATGCCGTCGCCCCATACGGAGAACGTGCCCGCGACGGGGTCGAGCACCTCGTGGGCCGGGCCGAGAAAGAACTCCGGGAACGCGCCGCTTGCCACCGATGTGCGCGCGACGGTCGAGGTCGCGAACGCGTCCGCGAATACTCGGCGCAGGTCGGACAGCACGTTGATGCCGTAGCCGTATCCGAAGAGGTTGATCGAGAAGTCGGACGGAATCATCCGGTGTACGCCAGCCCGCTCCGCGGCGCGCAGCAGCTCCCGCTGTCCGTCGATGATCACCTCCGGCCCACCTTGGACTGCGGACACCACGACCTCGGCACCGTCGACGTGCCGCCGCAGAGCGTCGGAACCGTCTGCCAGGTCGCCGACGCACAGTGTCAGATTCGGGTGTGCCGCCAGCTTGTCCGTTGAGGACTTACGGACCAGCGCGCGTACGTCCGCGCCGCGCTCCAGAAGGTTCTTCACGATCAGGCTGCCGAGGCTACCGGTCGCGCCCGCCACCAGTACTGTCGTCATTACGGTTACTCCTTGTTCGATCTGCTTGTGGACGGCCGGCCGCCCGGTGCGGCGTCGCGAGATCCGGGCGGCCGGTCCTCGGGTTCTCTCCAAAGGGCGATGAAGGTGTTCCGGATGCCTGCCCGGCGGCGGTGTGCGCGGTCGATCAAGCCCCGGCGGTGAAGCGCGTGTGTCGGGGGACGCTGCCGAACCTGCCGGAATGGAAGTCGCGGTAGGCCTGGACGATCTCGGCCTGGCTGTTCATCACGAACGGACCGTGGGCGACGACGGTCTCCCCGATGGGCCGGCCGGAGAACAACATCACCTTTGTCCGTTCGTCGGCGTCGCGGGCGGCCAGGGCCAGCGTGGTCGGGTCACCCCGCCGGGACACGGGATCGGACCAGGCGATCTCTCCCGCGCGTACGGTTCGCCCGGCGACCGTCAGGCAGCCCGCGATCACGTACACGAAAGAGCGTTCGCTCCCGTCGAGTACCTGCCGGTACTCGGCTCTCGGGTCGAGCGTGATCACCATGCCCAGAATCGGCCAGTGATTGACCGCCGGCCCGCGCACTGCCCCGGCCTCGCCCGAGATCACCTGGACCAGGACACCCGGCTCGGTGTGCACGGCCTGGCTACCAGCCCGAAGGTCCTGGTAGCCGGTGGGCACCGACTTCTTGTGCGACGGAAGGTTGAGCCACATCTGGATCACATGGGCGTGCTCCGCGCGGGCAGCGACTTCGCGGTGGATGACGCCCCGTCCGGCCGTCATCCACTGCACGTCTCCGGGCCCCAGGACACCGGCGTTGCCCATACTGTCGCCGTGCTCCAGGGCTCCGTCCAGTACGAGGGTCACGGTCTCCATCCCGCGGTGCGGATGCCACTCGAACCCCGGCTGATTGACCTGTTCCTCTCCCATGAGCAGGAAAGGGTCGGTCCAGGCGTCGTCGCCCGGCGGAATGATCAGCGCACTCCGGTCGGACATGGGAGTCGGACCGATGTCCACCCTGGCGACGACCCGGTTCACCCGGCGGTCCGTCGGCGCGGTTCGTGCGGTCATCGTGCCCTCCCTCTCGTCGGTCTGGAAAGCATCCATCCCGGCTGCCCGCATCGACAAAGAGCACCGAAGTTACTTACTTTGGAGAAGTGACTAGATCCCCTGACTCCCCTGTCGACGAGGAGAGCTGCCACCGCATCCTGCGCGCGCTCGACATCATCGGGGTCCGCTGGACCGGACCGATCCTGCTCGCCGGGGCCCGGGGCGCCCGCCGGTTCAAGGAGTACCGCGCTCTGGTCCCGGGCATCTCGGATCCGCAGCTGACACTGCGACTCAAGCAGTTGCAGAGCCGTGGGCTCATCGCACGCACAGTCGTCCCCAGCACGCCGGTCCAGATCACGTACGCCCTCACTCCCGACGCCGAAGAGCTGATCTCCGCCCTGCGGCCGTTGTCACACTGGAGCGAACGAAATCTCCCTACGCGAAGCGAGGCGTGACGCGGAACAACTCCCTGCCTGAACCGTGATCGGGCCGGTGTGTCCGGCGGCAGGCATGGGATGAGGGGGGTGGGTGGAGGCGACCTTGATCACAACCGGTGGAAGCAATTGATCTTGTCGTAGTCCCGGTGGGTCGTTCCTTGATCGGAGAGCACCACCGTGAGCACCATCGCCAACACATGTGCCGCGCGGGGGCGTTCGCGTCCGAAGGCCCGCGAGCACGATGATCTGCTGACTGCTCGCTCCTCGGACCAGTTGGCACGCCTTGCGCCTGATCCGCGCCCCGGCCTCGTCTTCAGCAGCGTGAGTGGTGCGGCGGGAGGCGTCGGGGGAGCCGGTCACTGTCATGCGCCGCTGTGGAGATAGGCGGCCCACAGGAGAGGCGTGCTTCTACGGTCCCAGCCCCGAGGCAGGTCGTGTCCGTCGCGGAGTCGCCGCACCGCCTGGTGGAGCGCCGCAGCGGCTCTGCTCGGTTCGACTCGCCCGTCGCCGGTCCTCATGGCGAGGTAGCAGTTCTCCGCCGCGCGTACCGGGAGTTCGTCGGTGATCTCCCACAGGGTGCCGATGACGTGCGGGAAGCCGGCGAGTTGGAAGGCGGAGGTGAGGTGGATGGACTCGTCGGACAGGGCGCTGTTCTCCGCGATGGCGCTGTGGCAGGCGGACAGGTAGGCGAGCTGGGCGTCGTCGAGTCCCGTCGAGGAGAGGTCCTCCACGGTCAGCGGGGCGGCGTCCTCGTGGAGCAGCAGGCGGCTCGCGGACGGATCCACGTCGTTGACGGCGTGGCAGGCGAAGTGGGCGATCCGGCAGGCGCGGAGCTGGCGCAGCACGTTGTCCCGGGTCGGGAGGGACCGGGTGGGCTCGGCGCCGTCTCGGACGTCGGCCGTCGGGGAGTGGAGGACGACGGCCGCGGGGAGGTGGCGGCGTACCGTCTCGGCCTCGACGCCGGCGTGGGGGAGCGCCTGCTGGCCTGGTGTTGTGGGCATGGCGACGATAACGGCTCGGTGCTCCTCCTCGTCGGCGGGCAAGGGACGCCGGTCTCGTTCCCGCGCGTAGCGCAGCGCGCGGACGGTGGGGGAGTAGGAGGAGACGACGCGGTCCATCACCGAGCGTCCGGCGGCCGGATCACTGGCGTGGTGGCCGGCGGCGTGCAGCGGCAGGGCGGCGAGCGGGCCCACCGGTACCCACCACACCCTGGGCGGCACTCCCGTCGGCGGGGCGGGCGCGCCGAGGCCGAGTTCGTCGAGGACGGGCTCGGCCACCGCGTCCCACAGCCACTCGAGGATCCGGGCCGCGGCCGTCTGCGCGGCCTCTCGACGCGCCTTCTGCCTTCGGCCGCTGGCCGTGTGGGCGTTCACGGCCGTGCGGAACGCGGCGACGTGCTCGTTCACCCTGTCGAGTCGCAGCAGCGGAAGCGGCACGGCCGAAACCCCGCGGGCGGTGAGGAGCAGCGCGTCGCCCCGGTAGCGGCTGACGTTGAGCACGACGATCGGCCCATGCGCCGCCTCGGCCAGCAGCTCCTCGGTCTCGGGCGGGAGGCCGAACGTCGCGAAGCCGTCCCGGGTGCGGATCTCCTCCAGGACCGTGGTGAGTTCGTCGGCGAGCCGGTGCCGTGCCCGTGTCGGACCGGTGCCCGCCGACGCTTGGAGGGGACCGCCGTGCTGTGACTGGTCGAGGTGGTCTCGCGCGGCGACGAATCTCGCCGCCAGGTCGGGATGGCGTGCGCGGAGGTCGGTGAGGTCGCTGCGGGTGTCCATGCTCTGGCCGTGGAGCACGGCTCGGCCGGATTCCAGGAGCCTCAGCGCGCGCACGGCGCGCTCGCCGGCCGTGCCGTCGGGGGAGGAGAGGGCCAGCGAGGCGGCGTCGGCGGCGAGTCCGGAGAAGGTGGCGAGCGCGTGCTGCTGGTCCCCACGGCTCAACCGCCGGGGCGTCACCTCCGGCAACAGGCGCACCGCCGCTTCCGCGATGTCCGCGGCGCGTGTCGGGTCGATCGGAGCGAGGAGCTCGTAGGCCGCGCGCGCCGAGAAGATCCGCCGGGTCCTGGAGGCATGGGGCGAGCTGGCCGACGCGGCGAACGCGGCGATCGCCGCGTCGAGGTCGGCGGGCCCGCCCGTGACCTCGTGGCGAGCTCGGTGCGCCACGCCGAGGTTGAACAGGAGCACCGCCGCCTCGGGATGGTCCTCGGGGAGGGCGGCTGCGGCCTCCCGGTGCCACCGGACAGCATCGTCCAGATCGCCGCGATCGCCGGTCGCCTTGAACCGCTCGAGGCGCGCCTCTCCGAGCCCGGCCAGGGCGACGCAACGCTCCGCACCGTGCCCGGGGATGCCACGCACCGCCTCCTGGAGGAGCGCGATGGCCTGCTCCACGTCGGAGAGGCGACCCTGCGACTGGAAGCGCGCCACCAGGGCAGCGCCGAGCCAGACGCTCGCGAGGGCCCTGCCCGGGTCCTCGGAGGGCAGCACCTCGCGACTCGCCGACAGGTGGGTGATCGCCTTCGCCAGATCCGCGCGGACGCCGGCCCGTTCGTGGCGCAGCCAGAGCGCGATGCCGTAGTTCGTCCAGACGAGGGAGACCATCGCGTGGTGGGACCGTCTGACCTTGGCCGCCTCGAAGCAGGCGATCGCCGCGTCGAGGTCCTTCGACTCGCCCTGCTGGTAGAAGCGTGTGAACAGGGTCGCTCCCAACGTTCCGAGGATCAGGCTCAGGTCCTCTTCGGCGTGGTCGCCCGCCATCACGGCCGCGCGTGCCGTCTCCAACGACTCGACCGCCTCGTCGAGGTCGGCGCGCGCACCGAGGAACTCGAACCGCTCGCGGAGCAGCCCGCCGAGGTTGGCCAGCAGCAGCGCGCGATCCGGATGATCGTGGGGAAGGCACCCGAGCGTGGCGCGCGACAGCCCGATGGCCGCTTCGAGTTCGGCACGGTCCCTGGTCAACGTCGCCCGCTGCGCCCGTGCCCCCGCCAGCAGGACGGCCGCCGACAACCGGATGGCCTCCTCGGGGCTGCTCCGTGCCGCCTCCAGACAGGTGATCGCCCTGGTCAGATCCTCTCGGGAGTCGCCGCTGGCGAACCTGTCGAGCAGGGCACGCCCTTTCTCCAGCGACAGGGCCGTCAGCAGCAGGTCCGCGCCCCCGCGTTCTCGTTCCTCGGCCTCTGATGGCAGGACACTCCGTGCCGCTTCGGCACCTGCCAACGCGGCGTCCAGGAATTCGGGATCGCCCGTCGCCGCGTACCGTGCGTGCAGGACGTGGGCGTGGAAGAAGAGCCGCCGCGCGCGGTCGGGGTGCGAGGGCGGGGTGTGGCGGACGATGCGCCGCCACAGCGCCACGTCCTCCGCATCGGCCACCGCGCCGTCCCGGATCGCGCGCGACCGGCGGAAGGCGTCGGCGTACGCGGCGTCGGCCAGGTCGGGGAGCCACGCCTCGGGGATGTCGGAGACGCCCGCCAGGAACAGGGGCTTCAGGGCCAGCATGGCCGCCCGGCGTTCCGCGTCCCGCCGGTCCTCGGGCAGCGCCTGATGGCGGGCGAGATGGAACCGTCCCAACACCAGGCGGGCGTCCGGGCCTTCGTCATGTTTCAGGAGCCGGTGCAACGCTCGGGCCTCGTTGAGGGCCCTGCGCTGGAGGACCGCCTTGTCCACCGCCAGTCGTGCCGTGAGGCGGTCGCTCAGCTTTCGGCGTCGCCGGGCCATCGAGCGGAGCAGCCGTCGCTCGACTCGCAGGAGCGGCGGCAGAAACACGCTGTCGATGACGCGGATCGCCCAGGAAGGCAACTGCCGTGGCTCGGACTTCCGTTGAGCGACCACACCGGTCATGCTAGCCATTCGTCGACGAAGTACGGGGAAGAGAACGGGGTGGGCGGCGTGAGCACCGAGGAACGGGGGCGGTCAGCGGATCTCCTCGCCTCCGTGTGCGCGCACGCGGACGAGATCCGGACGGACCTCCTCTCCAGCCCCGGCCACAGCGCCGCGCCGTTGGACGACGCGCTGGCCGCCATGGCCGCGGGCGGCGATCCGTCAGGTCCACTGGAAGTTCTGCACGCCGTGCTCCAGGCGTCCGGCGACGCGCTCGGCCTGCTCGGCTACACCGACCACGACGCCACGACCCGCGGCATCCACCCCACCGGCATCAGTGAATCCGAACTCGTCGAGACCGTGTACCTGTGCCCGGCCGGCCGCTGCACGCGTTACTGGTTCCCCACCGCCACGGCCCCGGTTCCCCACTGCCGCCTCGATGGCGCGCCGCTGCGCGGAGATCGCCTGTAACCATGGAAACCCTGCTGTCCGAACTCGGGAGCAAGCTCGCCGAGAAGTGGCTGTCGCTCCTCGTCCTGCCAGGGGTGCTCTATCTGGCCGTCTCTGTGGCCGCTCGGGAGCTGGGGCACTCGCACCCGTTCGACGTGGCACGCCTCAGCGAGCGGATCAGTGAGTTCGCCGCGCACCCGACCACGGAGACCGTCGGCGGTCAGGTCGTCGTCCTCGCCGCCGTCCTGGCCGCAGGGGCCGCGGCCGGTATCGCCGCACGCGCGCTCGGCTCGTTCGTCGAACGGCTCTGGCTGGCCGCCGAATGGCGCTCCTGGCCGCGCCCTCTCCGTGCCCTGGCCGAACGGCGCGTCAGGGAGCGGCAGCGCCGCTGGTCCGGCGCCCACGAAACCTGGCGACGACTCCGCACGGAAGCCGCACGCGCCAGGGCGCTCGGGCAGCGCCTCCCGGCGGCCGAGCGGCACGCCGCACGGCGAGCCATGGAACGCGTCGCACCCGAGTACCCCGACCGTCCCACGTGGAGCGGAGACCGAGTCCACGCGGCCGCCGTCCGCGTCGCCCGCGATCAGCGGCTCGACCTGGCCACCGCATGGCCACACCTCTGGCTCCTCCTCCCCGACGACAGCCGCGGCCAGCTCACCACCGCCCGACAGGACCTCGGCCGCGCCACCGCCCTCGCCGCGTGGGCCCTCCTCTACCTGCCCATCGCCACCTGGTGGTGGCCGGCCGCGCTCATCAGCATCGGACTCGCCAGCACCGCCTGGTGGCGAACCCACACGGCCGCGAGCGACTACGCCGCTCTCCTGGAGGCCGCCGTCCGCCTGTACACCATCGACCTGGCCCAGCGACTCGGCCTCGACGTCACCGGCCGGCTCACCACCGAGCAGCGCCTCGAACTCAACCGGCTCCTACAGACCGCGCCAGAACCCTCGGAAGAAGAACGCTGAGTGCGCAGCGGCTCTGACAATCCCGAGAACATCACGCCCCCAAGGGCGTTGCACCTCGCACAGCGCCGAGGTGCTTCGGCTCCTGTAGTCCGCCGCGCCCCGGCCTGCCGGCGAGGGAACTCGCCCGAGAGAGGCATGATGCGCTGATCACGTCCTTCCGCAGCCGGTGGGCGGACCGCGGGAGTTGGCGCGGAAGAGCTCGCTGTGCTCGTCGGGGGCGACCGCGACGAGCGGTGATGACAGGAGATGGAGAGCATGACGACTCAGCGTGGCGAGATCGACACGTCCGTGCCGCACTCGGCCCGTATCTGGAACT